>CABQNA010000033.1 GCA_902465425.1 uncultured Collinsella sp. | reverse complement strand
GGCGGGCGGACGCCCCGCTGGTGCGCATTTTGCCACTCCCGCTGCGGCTGCCGCTTCAGACGATGACGATAACCTGGACTTTGGCTCCATCACTACGCTCGAGGATCTGAGCTGGAAGACCGCGCTGGGTATCGGTTGCTTCCAGGTGCTTTCGCTGATTCCGGGCACATCGCGCTCCGGCTCCACCATCATCGGTGGCCTGCTTTTGGGCTGCACGCGTTCGGTGGCATCCAAGTTTACGTTCTTCCTGGCTATTCCCGTTATGTTTGGCGCAAGTGCGCTCAAGCTGGTCAAGTACTTTATTAAGGGCGGCACGTTCGGCGCTAACGAGGTCGCTATCTTGGGCGTGGGCTGCGTTGTGGCCTTTGTGGTTTCGCTCATCGCCATCAAGTGGCTCATGGGCTTTGTCCGCCGTCACGACTTTAAGTGCTTCGGTGTTTACCGCATCATCCTGGGCATCGTAGTGCTCGCTTACTTCTTTGTCCTGGAGCCTATGCTCGGCCTGTAACTTGGTTGACGCTGCGCGGCGGCCAGAGCGACAACTTGTCGTTCAAAGAGGGTGGCATGACCAAAAGGTCTATGCTGCCCTCTTTTCATGCCAATTTGTTCGCTCTGGCCGCTGCTCGCTGCTGCTGCCATGACATCGGCGGTTTCGTGATTGTCAATAGATTGGTGCAAAGCAACCTGACCCCAATGCACCAAATTCGCTGGGGCGGGCCTGACGGTGGCGCACGGAGTCGTGGTGTGATTTGCGTCGGTGTCCGCGCGGCTCGGTATACTGGTACGGCTCAAACTATGGCGCCGCCCGCAGGCGCGCCGTCCGTCAGATGAGGAGTCGCCCATGACCCAGCCCCTACCCTGGGAAAAGAACACCGCGGTACCCGTGCCGCCCGCGCCGGAACCCGTGCCGCTCGATGCATATACCGCCCCCGCCGCGCCGGAACCCGAGCTCGTTCCGCTCGACATCTACGACGCCCCGGCTCCGGCGCCCAAACCCGCCAAGCCGCTCGTCGATATCGATAGCCTGAACCCCGCCCAGCGCGAGGCGGTCCTGACCACCGAGGGCCCGCTGCTGGTCCTTGCCGGCGCCGGCTCGGGCAAGACCCGCGTCCTGACCTTCCGCATCGCGCATATGCTTGGCGACCTGGGCGTTAAGCCCTGGCAGGTCCTGGCCATCACGTTTACCAACAAGGCCGCGGCCGAGATGCGTGAGCGTCTGGCAGCGCTCATCCCCAGCGGCACCCGCGGCATGTGGGTGTGCACCTTCCATGCCATGTGTGTGCGCATGCTGCGCGAGGACGCCGACCTGCTGGGCTACACCGGGCAGTTCACCATCTACGACGATGACGACTCAAAGCGCATGGTGCGCGACATTATGCAGGCGCTCGGCATTGAGCAAAAGCAGTTCCCCATCAACATGATCCGCAGCAAGATCAGCTCGGCCAAAAACGCCATGATCGGGCCCGAGGACATGCTCAAATCCGCCGACAGCCCTAATGACAAAAAGGCCGCGCAAGTCTACCTGGAGCTGGAGCGCCGCCTGCGTGCCGCCAACGCCATGGACTTCGACGACCTGCTCGTGCGCACACTCGAGCTGCTGCGCACCCGCCCCGAGGTGCTCGACAAGTACCAGGAGCGCTTCCGCTACATTAGCGTCGACGAGTACCAGGACACCAACCACGTCCAGTACGAGATCGCCAACCTGCTGGCCGCCAAGTACCAAAACCTCATGGTTGTGGGCGACGACGACCAGTCCATTTATAGCTGGCGTGGTGCCGACATCACCAATATCCTGGACTTTGAGAAGGACTTTAAAGACTGCAAGACCGTCAAGCTGGAGCAGAACTACCGCTCCACGGGTCATATCCTGAGCGCCGCCAACGCCGTGGTGCGCCACAACTCGCAGCGCAAGGACAAACGCCTGTTTACGGCCGAGGGCGACGGCGAGAAGATCCAGGCCTTCCAGGCAAGCGATGAGCGCGACGAGGGCCGCTGGATTGCCGGCGAGATCGAAAAGCTGCACTCCAAGGGCACGAGTTACGACGACATCGCCGTGTTCTACCGCACCAACGCCCAGTCGCGCATACTCGAAGATATGTTCCTGCGCGCGGGCGTGCCCTACAAGATCGTGGGCGGCACGCGATTCTTCGACCGTGCCGAGATCCGCGACGTCATGGCTTACCTCAAGATGATCGTGAACCCGGCCGACGAGATGAGCGTCAAGCGCGTCATCAACACGCCACGCCGCGGCATCGGCTCCACCTCGATCCAAAAGATCGAGCAGCTGGCGCACGACAACCGTTGCTCGTTCTTCCAGGCCTGCGAGATCGCGACGGCCGAGACGGGCATGTTTAGCGCCAAGGTCCGCAACGGCCTGTCGAGCTTTGTGTCGCTGGTGCGCGAGGGTCGCCGCATGGACGGCGAGCTCAAGGACGTCGTCGAGATGATTGTCGACAAGACGGGCCTGCTGCAGGCGTTCCGCGCCGAGGGCACCATGGAGTCCGAGAGCCGCGCCGAGAACATTCAGGAATTCCTGGGCGTTGCAGCCGAATTTGAGGAGACGCACGAGGATATCGAGGGTACGCTCGAGAGCTTGGAAGAGCTGCGCGCGGCCGGTGTTGCCGACGTGCCCGCCGGCGCCGAGCCCGAGCCCGTCGTGGTGAGCGCGCCTGCGCCTGAGCCGGGACCGTCCGCCCCGGCATCCTCGTTTGAGGCGCTGGTCGGCGCTCGCGACGCCGCTGGTTCCAACCCGCTCGATAGCCTAGCCGCTCCGGCGCTTTCGCCGCAGGATGCCCTGGCCGCCGCCATCGCGGGTAACGCCTATGCCGCGCCGACGGAGATGCCGGCGGGCGCCGTGCATGCCGACGAGATCGAGCGCACCTACGGTCCGCTCACCTGCAAGGCGCTGCCGGCACTCATGGAGTGGCTGGCCCTGCGCTCCGACTTGGATTCTTTGGCCGGCGAGACGCATGCCATCACCATGATGACCATCCACTCCGCCAAGGGCCTGGAGTTCCCGGCGGTGTTCGTGGCCGGCATGGAGGAGGGCATCTTCCCGCACGTGCACGACTTTGGCGGCAGCGATGATCCGGGTAAGCTCGAGGAGGAGCGTCGCCTCGCCTACGTCGCCATCACGCGTGCCCGTAAGCGCCTGTTCTTGACCTATGCGGCCACGCGTCGCACCTACGGCTCGACCTCTGCCAATCCGCGCTCGCGCTTCCTCAACGAGATTCCGTTTGAGGACATCGAGTTTAGCGGTATCGGCTCTGCCGGTTTTGAGGGAACGGGCTGGGAGAAGCGCGGCGACCGTCACGGCACCTTTGGCTCGGGCATGGGCTCGGACATGTACGGCGGCAAGGTGTTCGGTTCGCATACGCGCTCGACCGGCGGTTCCGGTTCGCGCGGCGGATCGAGCTTTGACGATTTCTTTGGTGGCAGCACCTATGGTACCGAGCGCCATCGTGGGGTTTCGCCCGACGCCGGCCGTGTTGCCTCGACCTTTGGCTCGGGCGCGCCGCGAGCCAAAAAGCCGTCGTCTAAGGTGTCGCCGACGGTGGAGCGCAAGGTCGATCGCGCTAGCGCGTCGCAGGACTTTGCCGCGGGCGATACCGTGAGCCACAAGACCTTTGGCATGGGTACCGTGATCTCGGTCGCCGGAGACATGATCGAGGTTCAATTCGAAAAGACCGGCCAGACCAAAAAGCTAATGAAGGGCTTCGCTCCGATCGTCAAGCTGAATGCCTAACTGCGAGGTTGACCGGGCGCGCCGGGGGCTTTGGTCGCCTGCTCGGACAGTCCTGCTCGCACGGAGAGCACATTAAGTGCTCTCCGGCTCGTGCGGAACTCGCGATCGACCAAAGCCCCCGGCGCGCCCTCTTCCTTGCGGCGTTTTGGCCTGCAGCTTGCGAACGTCGCTCTGCTCGTTCGCTTTTTGATCTGGAGAACCGGTGGGCTGATATATATGGACAAGGGGCTCTCCCGTACATGGACGGGGGAGCCCCTTGTTACGTTTGGGTTGTTGGTGCGATCTACAGATGCGAGACAATCAGTTCCATCTTGCCTTCGAGGTCGATGGAGCTGACGGTGCTGGGGGCCAGCAGGTGGCTTCCCTTATGGACGGGATCGCCGCAGACGGTGCCTTCGCCGTCGATGACCGACAGGCACATGAAGGGCCAGCGCTGGTCGAGGGTCTTGCTGCCGTCGACGCGCACGCGATCGACGGTGTAGCAGGAGTTAGACTCGAGCTCGGTCACGCCGTCGACTTCGGGCGCGGTCACGGTACCGTCGACCGGAGCCTGAGCATCAAAATCGATGCAGTCGAGGCTCTGCTCAATGTGCAGTGGGCGCAGCTTGCCGTCGGTGCCGGGGCGGTCGTAGTCGTACAGGCGATACGTCACGTCGCTCGACTGCTGCGTCTCCAAAATGAGCGTGCCGGTCTTGATGGCGTGCACGGTACCGGAATCAATCTGGAAAAAGTCGCCCTTGTGGATCGGCAGCACGTTGAGCATGTCGTCCCAACGGCCTTCCTCGATCATCTGTGCAGCCTCGACGCGGTCCTTGGCGCGCTGGCCGACGATGATCGTGGCGCCGGGTTCGCAGTCCAGCACATACCAGCACTCGGTTTTGCCCAGACTGCCGTTCTCGTGCTCGGCGGCGTACTCGTCGTTGGGATGAATCTGGATTGAAAGGTCGTCCTTGGCGTCCAGAATCTTAATGAGCAGCGGGAACTCCTTGCCCTCGCAGTTGCCAAAGAGCTCGCGGTGCTCGGCCCACAGCCATGACAGCGTGTGACCGGCGTACGGGCCCTCGGCGATCTGGCAGTCGCCGTTGGGGTGTGCCGAGATGGCCCAGCACTCACCGATGGGGCCATCGGGAATGTCGTAGCCAAACACGGTCTCCAGCTGGCGGCCGCCCCAGATCTTCTCGTGGAAGATCGGCGTCAGTTTAATCAAATCGGACATGTGCATACTCCCATAAGGTTGTGCGGGTGCCGCGTAAGACAGCTCAAAACGAGCACCCACCGGATTACAAAACTAGGCCAGCGTTACGTTGTGCAGCTCAAAGCGGTCGCCCACGTTGTGCGAGATAGAATATTCAAACGCGGTGCCGCTATCCAAGAAGCCAATCTGGTTGAGTTCGAGCAGGGGAGAGCCGGGTTTGGTATCCAGGCGTTCGGCTTCTTCCTCGGTTGCCGCCACGGCGCGGATGGTGCGATGGAAGCTCGAAATCTTCAGCCCGCATTGCTCGCGGATAAAGCCGTAGACCGATCCGTACAGGTCCTTCTTTTTAAGGCCCGGGATCAGTTCGAGCGGCATATAGGTGTACTCGATGACGATGGGCTTCTCGTCGACCTGGCGCACGCGCACGATGTGATAGGCGAAGTCATCCTCGGCCATTCCCAGCTGGGTCGCAACCTCTGCCGGTGGATTGACGATCGAGAAATCGTAGACCACCGAGGTCACCTTCTCCCCGCGATGCTCATACGAAAAACCCTGGGCACGGTCGTTTTTGCCCTGGAAAAACGCCTGGCCGGGAAGTCCCGCCGTGTCCTTAACGTAGGTACCCGATCCGCGTCGGCTGGTAATAAGACCTTCCTCGGTGATTTGTTCAATAGCTCGTTTGACGGTGATTTTTGAAACGCTATAGAGCTCGCAGAACTCAACGACGGTGGGAAGCTTGTCACCCGGTTTAAGAGCGCCATCCTCAATACTTCGACGAATATCTGCAGCTATCGCCTCGTATTTGGGAATCAAGGAACCTCCTTTCCAACTTGATTGAGAATAAAAGAAAGTATAGTCAACACCTAAGTATCTCTATTGAGTTATTGAAAAGTTCGAGAAAGATAAAATTAAAAGTCGCCCCGCTTGTAAAATTAGAGCGTTTTAAATGATAAACATCTGAGTAGTGTCGTGTTGAGAAATGATCGGTCCGAGGACGGGGCCGAACCGATATAACACCCAGCGAACCGAATCTCGTACTCTGCGCTTCCCCAGATAAAACCTGCCAAAACAAACCTGTCCTTTTTGGTAGGTTTTTGCCTTGGGAGCGGTACCATACAGGCAATGTTTAAACGAGAAAGGCGGGCTCCCATGGAACCTAAGCAGTACTACATCGGCATTGACGTCGGCGGCACCTCGGTCAAGGAGGGTCTGTTCGATGAGGACGGAAACCTGCTTGCCAAGGCCAGCGTGCCCACGCCTCCCATCGTTGACGCTGCGGGCTTTGCCGCGGTGACCGAGGCTATCGACCAGGTGGTCGCCAAGGCCCAGATTCCGCGTGCCTTTGTGTCGGGCATTGGCCTGGCCGTTCCGTGCCCCATCCCGGCATCGGGCGATGCCAAGGTCAAGGCGAACATCGCCATCAACTTGCCCGAGCTCAAGATCGCCATCCAGGAGCACTGCCCCGATGCGGTCGTTAAGTACGAGAACGACGCCAACGCTGCTGCTATGGGCGAGGCCTGGCTCGGCTCTGCCAAGGGCGTACAGAACGTGGTGATGGTCACCATTGGTACCGGCGTGGGCGGCGGCGTTATCGTTAACGGCGACGTGGTATCGGGCGTTGTGGGTGCTGGCGGCGAGATTGGCCACATGTGCCTGAACCCGGCCGAGGAGCGCACCTGCGGCTGCGGCGGCCATGGCCACCTGGAGCAGTATTCCAGCGCCACCGGCGTGGTGAGCAACTACCTTGCCGAGTGCAAGAAGGCGGGCGTCGAGCCCATCGAGCTCACCGGCCCCTCCGATTCCAAGGACGTGTTCCAGGCTTGTCGCGAGGGCGACAAGCTCGCGCTGGCCGCGGCCGATACCATGGCCGACTATCTCGGCCGCGCACTGGCGCTTATTGCCAACGTGGTTGATCCCGAGATGTTCCTCATCGGCGGCGGCGCCTCCGCCTCGGCCGATGTCTACCTCGACAAGGTTCGCGAGCACTTTAAGCAGTACGCGCTTTCCGCCTCGCGCGAGACGCCCATTAAGGTCGCTTCGCTCGGAAACGACGCCGGCATCATCGGTGCCGCCTACGTAGCCCTGCGCGCTGCCGGTAAATAGCTGGTGCAAGGAGGCCAAGGCTGCGCCCCAAAATATGCCGTGGCCCTTCCGTCTGCGAAGGCTCGGCATCGGCGTGCTACCATAGCTACGTCCAAGTACACATATCAAGTGGAGGATATCCATGGCAAACGTTCTTGTCTTTGGTCACCAGAACCCCGATAACGACGCCATCATGAGCGCCGTCGTCCTGTCCCAGCTGCTCAACCAGGTTGAGTATGCCGGCAACACCTACGAGGCTTGCGCTCTGGGCCAGCTTCCGGCCGAGTCCGCCAAGCTGCTCGCCGACGCTGGCATTGCCGAGCCCCGCGTGATTGATTCCGTCGAGGCCGGTCAGCTCGTCGTCCTCACCGACCACAACGAGTCTGCCCAGTCCGTCGCCGGCCTTAAGGACGCCACGGTCTTTGGCGTTGTCGATCATCACCGCATCGGCGACTTCGAGACCGCCGGCCCGCTGCACTACATCTGCCTGCCCTGGGGCTCCAGCTGCACCATCGTCACCAAGCTCGCCGGCGTGCTCGGCGTTGAGCTTTCCGACGTTCAGGCCAAGCTGCTGCTCTCGGCCATGATGACCGACACGCTCATGCTCAAGAGCCCCACCACCACCGATGTCGACCGCGCCGTCGCCGCCAAGCTCGGCGAGCAGGTGGGCGTCGACCCGGTCAAGTTTGGCATGGAGGTCTTCCTCACCCGTCCGTCCGGCTCCTTCACCGCAGCCGAGATGGTCGGCAACGACATCAAGATGTTCGAGCCCGCCGGCAAGAAGCTGCTCATCGGCCAGTACGAGACTGTCGACAAGACCCGCGCACTCGGCATGATTGACGAGATTCGCGAGGCCATGCGCGCCTACGCCGCCGAGAAGGGCGCCGACGGCATTGTCCTGTGCATCACCGACATCATGGAGGAGGGCTCGCAGGTCCTGCTCGAGGGCGAGACCGAGGCTGCTCAGAAGGGCCTGGGCATTGCCGACGAGCACGACGGCGTCTGGATGCCGGGCGTCCTCTCCCGTAAGAAGCAGGTCGCTGCCCCCATCATGGCCGCCTGCTAGGTTTAGTTGACCAAACGCCACGACCGGATCGCGGACGTCCCGCGCTCCGGTCGTTTTTTGTGCACGGCGCTACGCCGTTTCTTGGACAGGTGTGCCCGTGCCGTTGAGCAAATAATGTTCAACCTGTGGTTCCGCTTTTCGGCCACGCCTGCGTGCTTGTCGTGCAGGGTAGGCTAGATGCAAGCGTAATACGTTAGAGCGCGGCGCCGCCACTTGGGCGGGCCGTGCTTTTTTAAGACGGGAGCTTTCCCGTGAAAGGAGCCGCCCATGGCAGCAACTGAGCAGCTGTTCAACGTTCGTGAGCGCAAGCGTTTTGAGCGCCACGACATCTGGGAGCGCATCGCCGAGAACGGCACGATTTCCGCCGCCGTCATGGTCTTCGCCGCCATCGCCGCCGTCATTTGCGCCAATACCGATGCCTACGAAGCCATCCATCACTTTTTGGAGACCCCGCTGTATGTGGGTCTGGGCAACCTTACGGCCGGTCTCACCGTTGAACTATTCGTCAACGACTTCCTCATGGCGATTTTCTTTTTGCTGGTGGGCATTGAGCTTAAGTATGAGATGACGGTCGGCGAGCTCAAAAACCCGCGCCAGGCTATGCTTCCCATGCTGGCGGCCGTGGGTGGCGTCGTCGTTCCCGCCTGCATCTACCTGATCTTTAACCATGCCGGCGCGCACAACGGCTGGGCCATTCCCATGGCAACCGATATTGCCTTTGCGCTGGGCGTGCTGTCGCTTTTGGGCAATCGCGTGCCCAACGGCGTGCGCGTGTTCTTCTCGACGCTCGCCATCGCCGACGACCTCATTTCCATCGCCGCCATCGCCATCTTCTACGGTCAGAGCCCCAATCCGTTTTGGTTGGGCGCCGCCGCGCTTGTGACCTGCGCGCTCGTGTGGCTCAACAAGACGCAACATTACCGCCTTGCCCCGTATTCGGTACTGGGTCTGCTGCTGTGGTTCTGCATGTTCAAGAGCGGCGTACATGCCACGCTTGCTGGCGTCATCTTGGCCTTTACCATCCCGGCCAAGTGCGGTGTTAAACTCGACAGCCTTACCGATTGGTTGGGGGAGTGCCTGCCGCTGCTCGATGACCGCTACGATGACGAGGCGCACATCCTGGGCCAGCATGACTTTACCGTCTCGACCACCAAGGTCGAGCGCGTCATGCACCGCGTGACCCCGCCGCTCATCCGCATGGAGCGCCTGATCTCCACGCCGGTCAACTTTGTGATCCTGCCGATCTTCGCGTTCGTCAACGCGCAGGTTCGCCTGGTGGGCGTGGACATGAGCACGCTACTCACCGACCCGGTGACGCTCGGCGTGTACTTTGGCATGCTGCTGGGCAAGCCGATCGGCATCTTTGGCATGACGTTCGCCCTGGTTAAGCTCAAGGCTTGTGAGCTGCCGCACAACGTCAACTGGCATATGATCGCCGGCGTGGGCATTCTGGGCGGTATCGGCTTTACCATGTCGATTCTCATTAGCGGCCTTGCTTTCCCGACGGCCCAGTTTGAGGTTCTGGCTGCCAAGGCCGCCATTCTTGCCGGTTCTGTCACCGCGGCCGTGCTCGGCATGATCTACATGAGTGTGGTCTGCAAACACCCCGCGCCCAAGGGCGAGTAAAAGCACATGCAAGTTTGAAAACGCCGCCTGTGAACACCATCACAGGCGGCGTTTTAGTCATTGGGGACGTTCTTAAATGACTAGTCGAGAGGGACACTCTTTGCGAGCGGCCGAAAAGGACCGTCCCAAACTGCCGGCACTTGGGGAGTGTCCCCAAGTGCCACATGCCATCTGGGAAGACTGTCCCCAACAACTAGTCGTTTAAGAACGTCCCCAATGACTAGGGCTATTCCACCGTTCCGTAGACGGCGCCCCAGCCGTGGGCGGCCAAGGCGGAGTTGAGTTGGTCGCAAAGTGACTGGCGGTCGTAATAGCCGGGCGGTAGCAGGTTGACGATCTCCATGAGATCGGGTGCCAGGTCCAAGATTTCGGCCTGTACGATTAGGTCCAGGCGGTCGATGGCGTGGCGGTCGTAAAACAGTCCGTCGACCAGGCGCTGCAGGTCGCCGAATTCCTCGGCCTGGAACGATCCATACTCCATAGTGCCTCCTTGGGCGCCCCACGCCGGCATGCGCGGCGATTCGTAATTTATTGCGATGGACTTAATCTATCACGGCTTCATAACGTTGCGGCGGTGGCGGTCTATACTTAGACGAACTGCAACGTCCCGCTTTGCGAAAGGTCGCACCCATGCAGACGATCTACCAGAAGATGGAAACCACCGAACTCGATGCCGCCATCGAGGCGCTCAAAGCCGAGGTCGCCGAGGTCAAGGCCAAGGGCCTGGCGCTCGATATGGCGCGCGGCAAGCCGTCGCCCTCCCAGGTGGACATCTCGCGCCCCATGCTCGACATCCTCAATGCCGACGCCGATTTGCACGACGGCAACGTCGACTGCTCCAATTACGGCTGCTTCGAGGGCATTCCCTCGGCACGCAAGTTGGCAGGGGAGTTCCTGGGCTGCCCCGCCGAGCAGACGCTCGTGCTGGGTTCGTCGAGCCTTTTGATCGAGCATGACATCGCCGGCGTGTTCTGGCGCTGCGGCTCGTGCGGCAGCGATCCTTGGGAGGCTTACGAGGCCGCGCACGACGGCAAGAAGGTTAAGTTCCTGTGCCCGGTGCCCGGCTACGACCGCCACTTTGGCATCACCGCCGACTTGGGCATCGAGAACGTCCCCGTTGCGATGACCGACAACGGCCCCGACATGGACGAGATCGAGCGCCTCGTTGCCGCCGACGATTCCATCAAGGGTATCTGGTGCGTGCCCAAGTATTCAAACCCCACGGGCATCACCTTTAGCGAGGACACTGTGCGCCGCCTGGTCGAGATGCCCACGGCCGCGCCCGATTTCCGCATCTTCTGGGACAACGCCTACTGCGTGCACGACCTGTACGATGAGACCGACGAGCTCGCAAACATCTTTGACCTCGCTCACGCGGCGGGCACCGAGGACCGCGTGGTGGCCTTTGCCTCG
>CABQNA010000032.1 GCA_902465425.1 uncultured Collinsella sp. | reverse complement strand
GTTCTGAAAACTAAGCCCGGCCCCCGCCTGCGGTGACGCTGCTGCGAGCGGTCTGCGATGGGGCCGTTGTTGGTTGGGGCCGCTGGGCTGATGTGGGGGTGCGTGGCTGTTGCGGGCCCTGGTCCCGGCGGCGGCCTCGGCGCTTTGCGCCTGCCGCCTTTTGGGACTGTGGGGCGCGGCCGGCAGCTGCGGCGCGTTGCGCCTGCTGCCTGCGGGGACTTTGGGGTCGTGCGGCAGCTGCGGCGCTGCGCGCCTGCTGCCTTGGGTGACTTTGGGGTCGATTGAGGTTGTCTGCACAATTCGCGGTATTATGTTGCGGAGTTTTGAAAGGAGCCGCTGGTGGTCACGACGACGTTTGCTTCGCCTTTGGGCGAAATCTTGCTTGCCGCTGATGGCCGCGGTCTGACGGGGCTTTGGTTTGAGGGGCAGGAGCACTTTGGCTCCACGCTTCTCAAAGAAGATCCCGAACATGTTGAAGGCGCCGATGCAGTTTCTGGTGCTGGCGGCATGTCGTCGGTGAGTCCTGCAAATGGTGCGGCGTCTTCGGTGCTTGAGCGTTCGTGGGCTTGGCTGAATGCTTATTTTGCAGGGCAGGAACCTCGGTTTACGCCGCCGTTGCATATGATTGGCACGGCGTTTCAGCGTGAAGTTTGGTACGAGCTGCTTTCTATTCCGCGTGGCGAGGTTGCTACGTATGGTGAGATCGCCCAGCGTGTTGCGGCTCGACATCGTGTACCGGGAAACGAGGCACCCGTTGTGTCTCCCCGTGCCGTGGGGGCCGCGGTCGCGCGTAATCCCATTTCGATTATCGTGCCGTGCCATCGCGTAGTTGCCGCCGATGGTTCGCTCAACGGATATGCCGGTGGGCTCGACCGCAAGGAGTGGCTGCTTCGGCTTGAGGGCGCCTACGAAGAGTAGTGCCCGAACACTTTACATAGCCAAGATGCCGTGAAAGAACGGGATGCGCTTTCCGAATGGCGTCCCAAGCGGAAACCGTGTCCCGGAATACAGCCTCAGAGTGGGACGCCGTTTCCGGTTGAGACCGCCTGCCTGGACATCGATCTACGCCCGCTCCTGCAGGGCGTAGATCGATTTATCCATGTTGAACAGGTAAGCCACGACGCAGACAATAAAGAACATCGGCAAGTTACCAAAGCCGAAGACTTCGCAGCCAATAAGGATGGGTGCGAGCAGCGTATTGGTGGCGCTGCCAAAGACAGCTGCGTAGCCCAGTGCGGCGCAGAGCTCGACGGGCATGCCGAGGATTCCGGCGAGCACGACGCCAAGGCTCGCTCCGATGGAGAACAACGGCGTCACCTCGCCACCCTGATATCCTGCGGCAAGCGTGGCGATGGTGAGTGCGAATTTGAGCGCCCAGTCCCAAGGCATGATGACAATCTTGCCGTTGTCGCCCAGCGCTGCCGATATCAGGTTTGTGCCAAGGCCACAGTATCGCCCCTGCCACAGTGTGAGCAGAATCGCTGATAGCGCGATGCCCATAACGGCGATTCGTACATAGGGGTTGGGGAGCAGTCGCGCCGCAAGGGTCTTGGCGTGGGCAAGGCACCAGGCAAAGGCGCCGCCTACCATGCCAAACGCGATACCCAACAGCGCTAGCCGTCCAAGACCGGGGAGATCAAGCGCGTATGAGGCGACAACGGCGACTTTGAACTTCTCGAGTCCCAGGGCGCCGGAGGTCATACTTGCGGCGAGCGAGGCCGTAAGCGCGGGAAACAGCGCGCGGTATTCCATGCGTCCTGCGACCAGTACTTCGATAGCAAAGACCGTGGCAGCAAGAGGCGTTCGAAAGAGCCCGGCAAAGCCAGCGGCCATACCAATGAGCAAAAACGTGTTGCCGGGGTTTCGGAAAGGTAGACGCCTGCCGATCCAGTGCGAGACGGTTGCACCAATCTGCACGGCCACGCCCTCGCGCCCCGCACTGCCGCCAAAGAGGTGCGTCCCCCACGTGCTCAACATAATGAGCGGCACCAAACGCGGGGAGATGGCGTCCTCGCGTCCGTGACCTACGTCAAATACCAGGCTCATGCCCCGATCGGTGCCTTTGCCCCAGGTGCGGTAGGAAAATACGATGGCCAAGCCCATGAGGGCGAGGAAGGGAAGGAGCAGTGTGATGTGTTCGTCGCGGAAGGCGCCGATTGCCAGAAGCACGCGTCCAAAGAGTGCGCAGATGGCGCCAACGATGATGCCGATAGGGATTCCAACGGCACCCATAAGCACGAGGCCGCTATAGGTGTTGAGCAAGCGTTTGATTCTGCTCGATACGTTGCTTTCCGACATTTTGTTTTCCGACACTTGCTCTCTTGATAGAAAAAGAGCTGGAGTTGCGCATCGTTGAGAGGCTTTCCAGCTTTAGCAAAACAAACTTATAAGATGCGACGGGCCGCGTCAAGATAATTACCGGACGGCCCAGGAGGCGGCTGGTTGGCTGGCTTAAAACCTAGCGCGTGAAATGACGCTCCACGCTATTCAGCGCGCTTGATAGGATGACGAACCACAGTCTTAAGTTTCTCCGGTGCACATTTGCGTGGATCGGAGAGATAGATTTCGTGATGTAAACGGGTGTCTGAGAGGTCGGGGACATAGCCCAGCTCGGTCGCGTATTCATGCATAGCGTCTACGGTCGCCGGTTCGTTGTCGTAGGGCCCGGTGTGCATGCATTGAACGCAGAGGCCCTCGTCAACTTTAAGCAGTTCGACGGCGGAAAAGTCCAGTTTCTTTTTGGCCGTGGCTTCCGCGACCGCCCAGTCAAAGTCATCTCGGGTGACGAAATCGGGCAGGCGGATGCACGAGATAAAGTTGAAATCGTCCTTGCGTACATAATCGATGTCGCCGCTCGGGGAGTCTTGCCACCAGAAACCCTCGAGCGGAGGTACCACAAAGTCGAAATAGCCTTCGATACTCCTTGAGCCTTTCTTCGACATCTTGACGGTATAGGCGATGCCGTAAAGCAGCGGCAGGGCGTTTTGATACTCGCCACCTTCGGTATTTGGGTCGCCCTTTCCGCGAACGGCAACGTAGCTCATAGGCGGGACAGTTACGATACTCGGCTTGCTCGCAGGTCTGTAGAGCTCCTTGCATTCCTTCTTAAAGTCGAACGCCATGTTGGCCGCCTTTCTGCGTATTGGCCTGCTTAGATAACGGAATCATATCATAGAAACGAACAGCTGTTCGAATGATTTGGCTGACAGATTGAGATGCGTGCGTTGTGTTTGGCGGTCGGCCTGACCCAATCGATGATTTCTCTGCCTCCCCGGCGCCTCATCTATAGCTTCCGTTTCCCCATATAAAACCTGCCAAAATGAACCTGTCCCTTTTTGGTCGGTGCGAAATGGGTAATACTAAAGAGTTATCCGACCAGATGGGAACCGATCGATGGCCTATATCGAATTTAAAGACGTCATCAAAGCATACGGCGAGGGCGATGCCCGCATTCACGCGCTCGACGGCGCGAGCTTTACCGTTGAGCGTGGCGAGCTTGCCATTATCCTGGGCGCTTCGGGCGCCGGTAAAACCACGGCGCTCAACATTCTGGGTGGCATGGATACGGTAACCTCCGGCACCGTGACGGTGGACGGGCGCGACGTGAGCTCCGCCAACGAGGCACAGCTCGTGGAATACCGCCGCGCCGACGTGGGTTTTGTCTTTCAGTTCTACAATCTGGTTCCCAACCTGACGGCCCTCGAAAACGTCGAGCTTGCGGCGCAAATCTGCCCCGATTCGCTCGATGCCGAGCAAACGCTTTGCCAGGTTGGCCTGGGTGAGCGCCTCGCTAACTTTCCGGCGCAGCTTTCGGGCGGCGAGCAGCAGCGCGTGTCCATCGCCCGCGCACTGGCCAAGAACCCCAAGCTACTTTTGTGCGACGAGCCCACGGGTGCACTCGACTACAAAACCGGCAAGCAGATCTTGCAATTGCTGCAGGACACCTGCCGCAAACAGGGCATTACGGTCATTATCATCACCCACAACTCCGCGCTTGCGCCCATGGCCGATCGCCTGATTCGCTTTAAGAGCGGGCGCGTGGAGAGTGAAACGGTCCAGCAAAATCCCGTGCCTATCGAGACGATCGAGTGGTAGCGCCCATGGACCAAGACCGCCAAAACAGCCAATCCGGCGATGCTAAGCACACGGAGCGCGACCGGGAGTTTACGACCTACCGTACCGCTCAAAGCTCAAACGATATGGTGCCGACGGTTTTTCGCCGTGGCATCTATCGCACAATCCGAGGTAGTCTTAAGCGCTTCTTGTCAATCGTGGTCATCACCGCGCTTGGCGTGAGCGTGATGTGCGGCCTTAAGGCGGGTTGCGAGGACCTGTGCGATTCGGTTGACGCCTACTTCGACCAGCAAAATGTCTATGACATTAACGTGCAGTCGACCTATGGCCTGACTGACGATGATCTCGACGCCATCCAAGAGGTCGATGGCGTCGAAACGGCCGAGGGCATCTACGCCGAGACCGCCTACACCGCCGTGGGCACAACGCGCGAGCGCGTGGTCGTGCAAAGTCTCTCCAAGGAGAACATCGATCAGCCGGTGCTCGTGAACGGCGATTTGCCCGAGAGCGCCGATGAGGTCGCGGTGACTTCGAAGTTCCTGAAGGCTTCGGGCAAAAAGCTCGGCGATACGGTGAGTTTTGCCGCCAATGACGCGAGCTCGTCCAATCAAAGCGCCAAGGACCAGTTTGCCGCGGGCGATTACACCATCACGGCCGAGGTTCTCGATCCCACCGACGTGAGCTCCGACTCGACAGTCAACGCCTTCCGTGCCGCCTCGGCTGCGGACTATAAGTTCTATGTGAGCGAGGACGCCGCGACATCTTCTTCCTACTCCGCGGTCCACGTGATCGTCGAGGGAGCCAAGAGCCTCAACTCCTATTCGGATTCCTACGCGGCAAAGATCAATGAGGTCAAGGGCAATATCGAGAAGATCCGCGAGGAGCGTGAGAAGGCGCGCGCTCAGGAACTGACGGTCGACACGCCGGCAAGCTTGGATGCGGCCGAGCGCCAGGCGAATATGCTCTTTGGGATTGAGCAGGACAACATCAATCGCATGGCCGAGGGCAGCGACGAGCGTGCGCAGGCGCAAGCCGACCTGGACCAGCGCCGTGCCGCCGCCGACCAGCAGTTTGCCGATGCCCGCGCCGAGCTCTCTGACCTTGGTGAATGCACCTGGTACATCCAGGACCGCGGCAATATCGCAAGCTACTCGAGCGTGGAGAGCGATAGCTCGTCAATTGAGGCCATCGCCACGGTGTTCCCGTTCATCTTCTTTATCGTCGCCGTGCTCATCAGCCTTACCACCGCTACGCGTATGGTCGAGGAGGAGCGCACGCTCATCGGCCTGTATAAGGCGCTCGGTTATTCGCGCGGGTGCATCCTGTCCAAATACGTGGACTACGCGCTGTGGGCGTGTCTGATCGGCGGCGTGCTCGGCAACATCATCGGATTTGTGGGCCTGCCGCTGTTCCTGTTTACGGTGTTCGACGACATGTACTCGCTGCCCCAGATGCTGCTTTCGTACGACATCGTGTCCTCGATCGTTTCGGTGGCACTGTTTGCCGTGGGCGTGGTGGGCGCCACAATTATCGCCTGCCGCCACGAGATGGCCGAGACCCCGGCCTCGCTTATGCGTCCCAAGGCCCCGCGCGCTGGCTCGCGCATCTTGCTTGAGCGCATCGGCTTTATCTGGCGCCGCATGGGCTTTTTGAACAAGGTGGCGGCGCGTAACCTGTTCCGCTACAAAAAGCGTGCCTTTATGACCATCTTCGGTATTGCCGGCTGTACGGCGCTCGTGATCTGCGGTATGGGCATCCGCGACACGTCGGTGGCGCTTTCGCCCAAACAGTACGGGCATATCACGCGCTATGACTTGCTGGCGGTTGTTAACCCCGACGATTTTTCACAGACGTGCGCGGCATTGGATGAGCGCGGCGCGGCCAATGATTCCAACGTGACCGTGACTTCGACGCTGCCGATTATGACCGACAACGTTACCTTTACATTCGGCGGAAAGAGCGAGACCGTGCAGCTGATCGTGGTGCCCGATGACCGCACGGGTGACTTGGGCGATTACGTTCGCCTTGAGGATGAGTCCAAAGAGCCACTGTCTTTGCGTGACAGAGACGTGTATCTGAGTAAGAGTTCACAGCTGGTGCTGGGGATTCAACCGGGCGATACGGCGCACGTCCAGGATTCGTCGCTCAATGTCGCCAAGGTCAAAGTCAGCGACATTTCGCTTAACTATCTGGGCAACACGCTTTACATGACGCAGAGCACCTATGAGCGCGCGTTCGGTCGAAGCGCGCGCCTCAACGGCATCCTTGCGCTGCTTAAGGGTTCGTCGGCCGATCAGATTGCGTTTAGCAAGAAGATTAAGAGCGACGGTTGGCTCACCATCTCGAGCACGGCCGAGCATTGGGAGAACTATGAGGCGAACTTTGCGATTATCAATTCCGTCGTGGTGCTCGTGACCTTTATGGCGGCGTGCCTGTCGTTTGTGGTGGTGTTTACGCTGTCCAACACGAATATCTCCGAGCGCGAACGCGAGCTGGCGACCATCAAGGTGCTGGGCTTCCGCCGTGGCGAGGTGCACCATTACGTCAACAAGGAGACGTTGATCCTCACGGCAATTGGCGCCGCGCTGGGCGTGCCACTGGGCGGCTTGCTGGCCGAGAGTTTTACGTACATTTTGCAGATGCCGTCGCTGTACTTTGACGTCGAAGTCGAGCCGCTAAGCTACGTGCTCGCCGTGGTGCTTTCCTTTGGCTTTACGTTTATCGTCAACCTAGCCACCAATCGTACCCTCAACAAGATCGACATGGTCGGCGCCCTCAAAAGCGCCGAGTAACCTGCCTGGGATTCAAGCTGTAGCGAGCTGTAATGTACCACAACCGCATTTTTGCATAAACCGCCCCGCCGATTGCATATTTCGGCGGGGCGGTTGCTTTTTGCCCGCGGGTACCCCAGGGGGCGACGTGCAAATTCCGGAGTATTCAGCATCCCGGAGCCCGCGGGTGCGGGAGCGGGCGCACAAAAGCGCATTGAAAGCCTGACTTTGAGCTCCGGCGCCTCGAGGACCGCTCATTTTTTTGCAGAATGCGGCCCGCGGCGCCTGTCTCTCGCCCAAAATCCAGTATGCAGGCACCCTCGGCTGCTGAATACTCCCAAAAATGCACGCCGCATCCTACCCCAGGCACTTGCAGCAAGAAGACGAATAGCCTCGGCCTCCCCGGTTACCGCAGGAGGCCCCAGGGCTTACCTCCCAAATCTTTCCGCAGGACGGAAGGATCCCGCCGCGCGAAGCGCACGGCGGGATCCTGACATGTCCGAGGACGATTTGGGAGGTAAGCCCTGGGGTCTCCGATGAGAGCAGTTTCGGCCGAGGCTATTCGTCGCCGAAGCTGATGCCCAGCGCCTTGGCCTCGCGCACTAGATCGCTCTGGGGGTCGACGTACTTGAGCTTGCCAGCGACCTCCTCGAGCGGCATGTGGCACATCTTGCCGTCACGCAGGGCAATCATGTAGCCAAACTCGCCGCGCAGGCAGCCGAGCGCTGCCTCGACGCCGCACTGGGTCGCAAAGATGCGGTCCTGGGCGTCGGGCTGGCCGCCGCGCTGCGTGTGGCCGGGGATGGCGACGCGGGTCTCGCGACCAGTCTTGGCTTCGATCTCCTTGGCGATGTCGTAGACAATCGACGGACTCGTGCGCTCGGCGAGCTTTTTCTTGTACTCCTTCTTGGACAGCGCCGCGTCCTCCTTGGAGATAGCGCCCTCGGCGACGGCCACGATGGTAAAGCGGCTGCCGGTCTCCATGCGATGCTCGATGGTCTTGATGACGTTATCCATGTCGTAGGGGATCTCGGGAATCAAGATGACATCCGCGCCGCCCGCGACGCCGGCGTACAGCGGAATCCAGCCAACCTTGTGGCCCATGATCTCGATAACGAACACGCGGCCGTGGCTCGAAGCGGTGGTGTGGATGTCGTCGATGCACTTGGTGGCGACGTCGATGGCGCTCGTAAAGCCAAACGTCAGCTCGGTGCCCCAGGTGTCGTTATCGATGGTCTTGGGCAGGGCGATAACGTTGAGGCCCTCTTCGCGCAGGCGGTTGGCGGTCTTGGTGGAGCCGTTGCCGCCCAGCATAAACAGGCAGTCGAGCTGCAGCTTATGATAGGTGTGGACCATCGCCGGCACCTTCTCGACGCCGTCGGCCTCGGGGGTATCCAGACGCTTGAACGGCGTGCGGCTCGTGCCCAGGATGGTGCCGCCGCGGGTGAGGATACCGCTAAAATCGGCGGGCGTCATGACGCGGAACCTGCTGTAGATAAGGCCCTGGTAGCCGTCCTCAAAACCGTAGATCTCGATAGGTTCTTCGCTATTGGTCATAAGCGTTTTGACGATGCCGCGCATGGTGGCGTTGAGCGCCTGGCAGTCGCCGCCACTGGTAAGAAGACCGATCCTGAGCATGATGAATCCTTCCGGGCAAGTTATAACATGCGCATAAGTTTACCCCCGCACACTGTTGATACGGGGGTAAAACGTGTTAGCTCAAGCGTATGGAAATGTAAGCAACGTCAGGGAACGTAAGGTCGACGGGCCTGGCTCCTTACAGTGCGAAGGCATCGACGTTGCCCCAGTGGCGGCGCAGCGTGATGGCGGCAGCGGGCTCGGTATTGTCAAAGACGACCGACCACTGCGTGTTGCTGGTGATGTCTTCCGGATTGGGCTCTTGGGCTGCGGCGCGAAGGGCCTTCCAGGCGACTGCCTCGTCCTGGGCACCGGCGTGGGCGTCAAGGACATCGGCGATTGCGACGGCGCGCTCTTTACCATGGCCCAGCTCGCCATTCTTTTGGTTGGGCAGCACTTCGTCGCCATAGCAGGCGTAGAAGTTCGTGACCTGGCGAACAGGGGTCGCTTTGAAAGCACGGTCCGGATCGCGCGGATCCCACTCTACTACGCGCGCGTCACCGGCGGCGTCGTTGATAAAGAAGTGGTAATCGCGTCCTGCCATGGCGTGCATGTCGTAGGCGGAAAGCAGGTCGACAGCTTCTTGCGTGGTGGCGGCACGGTCGAGCACCAGACGGATGGCGAGCGAGGTATTGATGACGGGGCGTTGCGCGTCCTGGTCACAGGGCTTGGAATCCAGGGTGAGTACGGCAATGGACACGCCGCATTCGTTAACACCGTCGAGCTGGCCAAACGGGCCCATGAGTGCGGCGGCCCGTCCGGCGACGGAGTCAAGCGGAGTGTTATCGCCCAGGTTGTTAAGGGCGGCAAACCCGATGGAGGCATAGCCGCCGCGTGGGTGATTGCGCACCAGCAG
Source organism: uncultured Collinsella sp. (assembly GCA_902465425.1). GTDB lineage: Bacteria > Actinomycetota > Coriobacteriia > Coriobacteriales > Coriobacteriaceae > Collinsella. The sequence goes on along the minus strand of CABQNA010000032.1, from coordinate 1,929 downwards.
CGCCGAGGTGTCGTCCTTAAAGTCGTAATTGCGACCGGTGCGCACGCGGCCTTCGGCATCTACGGCGACAAAAGCGCTGCAGGCAAACTGGGGCGCCTGGACATGTACCGGCACACCGGGCAGCACCTGCGCCACCACGGCATCGATGTAGGCCTGGTCGTCGCGCACGCCAGCGGCGATGATGCGATCAAGATCGTAGTCGTAGGCGATGTCGATTGCGTACAGGTCATAGCCATCCGCGTAGCCGGTCAAGCGTTTGAGCGACGCGGCGGACTTGATTTGCTTGTGATAAACGATACCGGTGGCAGCGGCAAGGCCGACGGCGACTCCCGCGACACCGCAGGCGATGGCAATGTTACGTGGCTTCATGACGGCTCCTCTCGTCCTGTTAGCGCAATTGTCGCAAAAGGGGCGCGGGCATGATGGCTCAAGTTGGTGAGCGGCGCGGGATTAAACACGGAATGAAGAGTGCGGCGCTGGCGCGGCGGGGTATGCTGGAAGGGACCATCAACCCAGCGAAAGGGGAGAGCATGACGGATCAGGAAATGCCCGAGCGCGCGCACGTGACGGCCGACGATATCGAGGCCGCCAACGACCTTATCGACTTTATCGAGGCATGCCCCAGCATGTTCCATACGGCGGCGACCATTATGGCCGAGCTCGACGAGGCGGGCTTTACCTACCTGCCCGAGAACGCGGCGTGGGACATCGAGCCGGGCGGGCGTTATTACACGCAGCGCAATACCTCGAGCGTTGTTGCCTTTAAGGTGGGCGAGGACCTGGCCGCAACCTGGGGCGAGGATGGCGTTGCCGGTGACTATCATTTTCAGCTCACGGCGTCGCACAGTGATTCGCCGACGTTTAAGGTTAAGGCCGTGCCCGAGCTCGACGGCGCAGGTGAGGCGCTGCGCCTGAACACCGAGGCCTACGGCGGCATGATCGACTACACCTGGTTCGACCGTCCGCTGGCACTCGCGGGCCGCGTGCTGGTACGCGAGGGCGACCGTATTGAGAGCCGCCTGCTTGCCACCGAGCGCGAGGTCGCTATTATCCCGAGCCTTGCCATCCACATGAACCGCGGCGTTAACGAGGGCTTTGCGCCTAATCGTGCTGTCGACCTGTGCCCGCTCATCAGCGCCGGTGACCTTAAGCAGGGCGACTTTGATGCTCTGATCGCCGACGAACTGGACGTTGAGCCCGAGCAGATCCTGGGTCGCGACCTGTTCCTGGTCAATCGTCAGGATGCGCGCATTTGGGGCTGGGCCGACGAGTTTATCTCGACGCCCAAGCTCGACGACCTGGCCTGCGCCTACACCTCGCTGCAGGCATTTTTGGGTGCCGAGAACGCGCACGACGTCTCGGTCTTCTGCTGCTTTGATAACGAGGAGGTTGGCTCCGAGACCAAGCAGGGCGCCATGTCGACCTTCTTGGCCGACGCGTTGCGACGCATCAACGGGTCGCTGGGCTTCGATGATGAGTCGTACCATCGCGCACTTGCCGCCTCGATGCTCGTGAGCTGCGATAATGCGCATGCTGTGCACCCCAACCACGCCGAGAAGTGCGATGCCCGCAACCAGGTCGTACTCAACGGCGGCATCGTCGTCAAGGAAGCTGCTAACCAGCACTACTGCACCGATGCCTTTAGCCGCGCGGTGTTCCAGGCTATTTGCGATGACGCCGACGTACCCACGCAGGCCTTCGCCAACAAGAGTGATATGGCGGGTGGCTCCACGCTCGGCAACCTGTCGAACATGCAGGCGAGCATGCATGCCGTGGACGTGGGCCTGCCGCAGCTGGCCATGCACTCGAGCTACGAGACCGGCGGCGTACGCGACGTGATGTACGCTATCCGCGCCCTCACCGCCTTCTACGAGCGCGACCTAACCATCAACGGCGCCGAAAGCGTGGAGCTCTAAAACCTGCCAAAAA
>CABQNA010000031.1 GCA_902465425.1 uncultured Collinsella sp. | reverse complement strand
GGCGCCGGCCTCGTCGCCTACAGCGCCCGCCGCACGGCGCTCGAAAAAGATACCGCCAATGAGGGCAATTCGGATAGGCCTCGCTAGCTCCTAGTTACCTTTGTGAGAGACGCCAACTCGGCTCATCGAACATCAAAATGGGCTGGTTCTGGATACCCAGAGCCAGCCCATTACGCATTAGATATCGTCAGAGGAGTCGAGTTCTGCCTCGAGCTTGGCACGGCGTCTTTTCGCCAACAATCCGCATGGCACGTTTTTGATAAACGCATCCAACCGCAAACGCAGCAGGACGCATTCGGCCGTCTTCAAACTTACTCGGACAAAACCGACTCGGTTTTTTCCGAGTAAACGTGATTGATAGTCGATCGGTGTGCCCGCTCGCACAATCAGCATCATTCGATTTTGTTTAGTAAAACTAGGTCTCTATTAAATAAAATTCATCGGTTGCCAAATTTGTTTAACAATGCCGCGCTACCACTAAACACTATCCCCGTTAATCCGAACGATTGTTCGATGGATTTCGTGTTGGATGGAATCGCCCAAGGGCCGGGCTATGCTACCTTGACTATCTATATGACTTAAACGCAGCAAAGGAGCACCGAGAGAGCGAGTATGGCAAAAAACACCGCAAACTATGGTAACGACAGTATCCGCCAGCTCAAGGACGAGGAGCGCGTACGTCTGCGCCCCGCCGTCATCTTTGGCTCGGACGGACTCGATGGCTGTGCACACGCTGCCTTCGAGATCCTGTCCAACGCCGTTGACGAGGCGCGCCAGGGCTACGGCAAGCTCATCACCCTTACCGCCTTTCGCGATGGCTCCATTCAGGTAGAGGACAACGGCCGCGGCTGCCCGCTCGACTGGAACCCTTCCGAGAAGCGCTTTAACTGGGAGCTCGTCTTCTGCGAGCTCTACGCCGGCGGCAAGTACAACAACAACCAGGGCGGCGACTACGACTTCTCGCTCGGCACCAACGGCCTGGGCTCCTGCGCGACCCAGTACGCTTCCGAGTACATGGACGTCACGGTTTGGCGTGACGGTAACAAGTACTCCCTGCACTTTAAGAAGGGCAAGGTTGTCGGCGCCAAGAAGAAGGCGCTCGAGATTGAGCCCAGCGACGAGAACCGCACCGGCACCACCATCAAGTGGCGCCCCGATCTTGAGGTCTTTACCTCGATCAGCATTCCCCACGAGTGGTATCGCGAAACCATGCGCCGCCAGGCCGTGGTCAACGCCAACGTGACCTTCCGTCTGCGCATCGAGGGCGATGATGGCGAATTTACCGAAGAGGACTTCTGCTATCCCAAGGGCATCGAGGACTATGTGCTCGAGAAGGTCGGTACCGACTACCTCACCGAGCCCTTCTTTATCGAGGCTGACCGTCGCGGTCGCGACCGCGAGGACCTGCCCGACTACAACGTAAAGATCACCGCGTGCATGTGCTTCTCGCGCACCTTCACGATGCAAGAGTACTACCACAACTCATCGTGGCTCGAAAACGGCGGTTCGCCCGAGAAGGCCGCCCGCAGTGCTCTGACCAGCGCCATCGATGCCTACATCAAGCAACAGGGCAAGTACAACAAAAACGAGAGCGGCATTAAGTGGCAAGATGTCCAGGACTGCCTGGTACTGGTGACCAACTGCTTCTCCACCCAGACGTCCTACGAAAACCAGACCAAGAAGGCCATCAATAACCGCTTTATCCAGCAGGCCATGACGGCATTCTTTAAGGAGCGCCTCTCGACCTACTTGATCGAGAACAAAGATGCCGCCAACAAGATCATGGAGCAGGTGCTCATCAACAAGCGCTCGCGCGAGAACGCCGAGAAGACGCGCCAGAGCATCAAGACCAACCTGCAGCAGAAGACCGACATGGCCAACCGTGTGCAAAAGTTCATCGATTGCCGCTCCAAGGACAAGAGCCGCCGCGAGATCTACATCGTAGAGGGTGACTCGGCAGCAGGCGCCATTCGAACGTCGCGCGATGCCGAGTTCCAGGGTGTCATGCCCGTCCGAGGCAAAATCCTCAACTGCCTGAAAGAGGACTACCCGCGCATCTTTAAGTCCGACATCATCATGGACCTCATGCGCGTGCTGGGCTGCGGCGTGGAGATCAAAGACAAGCGGATCAAGAACCTTGGTGCTTTTGACCTGGACAACCTCAACTGGAACAAGGTCATCATCTGTACGGACGCCGACGTCGACGGTTACCACATCCGCACGCTCGTGCTCACCATGCTCTACCGCCTGGTGCCCACGCTTATCGACAAAGGCTACGTGTATATCGCCGAGTCGCCGCTCTACGAGATCAACTGCAAAGAAAAGACCTACTTTGCCTACACCGAGCTCGAGAAGAACGGCATCCTCAAGGAGATTGGCGACCAGAAGTGCTCCATCAACCGCTCCAAAGGTCTTGGTGAGAACGATCCGGACATGATGTGGCTCACCACCATGAACCCCGAGACGCGTCGCCTAATCAAGGTGGAGCCCGAGGACGTCACCAAAATGGAAACCATGTTCAACCTGTTGCTGGGCAACGACGAGGCGGGCCGTAAGCGCCACATCTCCGAGCACGGCAAGGAATACCTGGACCAGCTGGACCTGCAGTAGCAGCAAATCGATAACGACGGCCCATAAGAAGTTCAAGAGGAAATCGTGGCAAAGAAAAAGACGAAGAACCAGCCAAAGAAAAAGCAGGTCAACGCCGAGAACGTCATCGGCCTGCACTCCGAGGTCACCGACCAGCCGATCACGCAGACGCTCGAGGTCAACTACATGCCCTACGCCATGAGCGTCAATGTCTCGCGTGCGTTCCCCGAGATTGACGGCTTTAAGCCCTCGCACCGCAAGCTGCTCTACACCATGTACAAGATGGGTCTGCTCAAGGGCGAGCGCCAAAAGAGCGCCAACATCGTGGGCCAGACCATGAAGCTCAACCCGCACGGCGATGCCGCAATCTACGAAACGATGGTGCGCTTGGCTACGGGCAACGAAGCGCTGCTTGCCCCCTTCGTTGAGTCGAAGGGCAACTTTGGCAAGTACTATTCGGGCGACCTGAGCTACGCCGCCTCGCGTTATACCGAAGCCAAGCTCTCACCCATCAGTGCCGAGATCTTCAAGGACATCGACAAGGACCCGGTCGACTTCGTCGACAGCTACGACGGCGCCATGAAGGAGCCGCGTCTGCTGCCCACCACGTTCCCTAACATCCTCGTCTCGGCCAACAAGGGCATCGGCGTCGCCATGGCTTCTGACATCTGCGGTTTCAACCTCAACGAGGTCTGCACCGCCACCATGCACTACCTGCAGGATCCCGACTGCGACCTGCTCGAGTATATGCCCATGCCCGACTTCTCGACCGGCGGCGAGATCATCTACCGTCGCGAGGAGATGGAAAAGATTATCGAGACCGGCCTGGGCAGCTTCCAAATCCGCTCTCGCTGGCGCTGGATTCCCGAAGAGCGCATTATCGAGGTCTACGAGATCCCCTACACCACCAAAACCGATGTCATCATCGAGCGCATCGTCAAGCTCTCCAAGGAGGGCAAGGTCAAGGAGATCGCCGACATCCGCGACGAGACCGACCTTTCGGGTCTGCGCATCGCTATCGACCTTAAGCGCGGCGTCGACCCCGACAAGCTCATGGCCAAGCTCTATCGCTCGACCACGCTGCAGGATTCGTTCTCGTGCAACTTTAACGTACTGGTCGACGGCTACCCCCGCGTTATGGGCGTGCGCCAGATCCTGCACGAGTGGGTCAAGTGGCGTATTGAGTCCACGCGTCGCCGCATTAACTTTGACCTGGGCAAAAAGTCCGAGCGCCTGCACCTGCTGCACGGCCTCGAGGCGATCTTGCTCGATATCGACAAGGCCATCGCCATCATCCGCGGCACCAAGCTCGAAGCCGAGGTCGTGCCCAACCTTATGAAGGGTTTCGACATCGACGAGACCCAGGCCGAGTTTGTTGCCGAGCTCAAGCTCCGCAACATCAACGAGGAGTACATCCTCAACCGCACAAAGGACATTGCCAAGCTTGAGGGCGAGATTGCCGAGCTTGAGGAGATCCTCTCCAGCGAGGAGAACATCAAGAAGGTCATCAGCGACGAGCTGGCCGCGGTCAACAAGAAGTACGTGATGCCGCGCCGCACGGGCAGGATCGAGCCCCATGAGGTTATCGAGGTAAGCTTGGAGCCCGAGGTCGAGGAGTATCCGGTCACCATCATGCTCTCGCGCGATGGCTATCTCAAAAAGATGACGGACCGCGTGCTCAAAAAGGCCACCACGCTCAAGTACAAGGACGGCGACAAACCCTTTATCGAATTCCCGTCCTCCAACACCCACGAGCTGCTGGTCTTTACCAACAAGAGCCAGGTGTACAAGTGCAAGGTTGCGGCCTTTGAGGACACCAAGTCGGCCCAGCTGGGCTCGTACCTGCCGACTGATCTTGAGATGGAACCCGACGAGAGCGTCATCTGGGTCATCGACCCCGAGGACTACAAGGCCGACGTGCTGTTTGTCTTTGAGAACGGCCGCGTGGTGCGCGTCGCACTTGCCGGATACGTCACCAAGACCAACCGCAAGCGCCTCAAGAACGCCATCTACGGCGGCAGCAAACTGCTGTATGCGCAGGTGCTTAAGGAGGACCGCGACCTCGCGCTGGTCTCGAGCGACTACCGCCTGATGAACTTCAACACGTCGTTGCTCAAGACCAAGACGACCACCAACACGCAGGGCGTCCAGGCCTTTACGGCTAAGAAGGGCCGCTCGGTCACCACCGTCGGCACAACCGAGGAGATTCTTGGCGCCGGCGTCTCGGCCGAAAAGTTCACCGCGCAGAGCCTACCCTCCGCCGGTGCCCTCATGAAAGAAAACGACATGCCGAGTCTGTTTGATTAACAGCCGTCTGGCCGGTTCCGACAGCCCAGCTCCCTTGAAACGCAGCAAGGCCCGAATGGTTCAAACGAACCTTTCGGGCCTTGTTCGTTATTGGAAATGCACGCTAGGCGAGCTTGCGAGCGAGCTCTCGCACCTCTTCCAACTTAGGCGACGATGCCATGCTGTCGCGCTCGGTCATACCGCTGATGGTGACAATGCCCTGGTCCTCCCACTTGCAGTACGCGCAGGCCGACTTGTACATGGCGATCGCCGCGTCATAGACGCCCTCGCTGTGGCTATCGAGCAAAAGGGCCGTCTTGGTGAACGGGAAGCCCGTAGCACCGAAGGCGTACAGGCGGTCGATGGCGGCCTTCTCCTGCGCAGTGATATCAAACCAATAGATAGGCGAGGCAAAGACGACCATATCTGCGTCTTTCAGCGACTCGATCACGTCGGCCATGTCATCCTTCTGCACACAGGTGCCCTCATGGGCAAAGCAGTACTGGCATCCCAGACAACCAGCGATCTTTTTGCCGGCAACGCGGATGACCTCGACCGTATTGCCGCCCTCACGCGCGGTCTCGGCAAACGCCTCGACCATGGTGTCGGTATTGGCGCCCTTGCGCGGGCTACCACTCAATACAACGATATTCATAGGATTCCCTCTCCATCATGCTGCAGGCGCGCAGCATGTTTTCTTGTAACCAAAACGAATGGAGTTAATCAATCGCCTCGTTTCAGCTACTCCCACTCTTTAGAAGAATCGTTGCTGGAGACTTGGCATTAAATCAAGGCGCGCCTTATTTCAGGTATTCCTCAAAGAATGCCTTCAGCTTTTCAAACGGAATGATATCCATCTGATCGTAGAGGTCGGTATGGCTGGCACCGGGAATAATGAGCAATTCCTTGTTGTCCCCCGTCAGCTTGCTGTACGCGGTTTCGCTGAAATAGCGGGAGTGCGCCTTCTCGCCGTGCACCAGCAATACGGCGGAGCGGATTTCGCTGCTGTATTGCAAAATCGGCATATTCAAAAACGACAGCGAAGACGTCACATTCCAGCCGCCGTTGGAGTTCAGGCTGCGGGGATGGTAGCCTCGCGGAGTCTTGTAGTAGGCGTAATAGTCCGCCACAAACTGCGGCGCGTCCTCCGGCAGCGGATCGACTACGCCGCCCGCCAGCGCATTGCTGCCGTTTTTATAGTCCTCGGTGCGCTGCGCGTTCAGCGCTTTCCGCTTTTCAAAACGCGCCTGCTCGGAATCCTCGGCGTCAAAATAGCCGTTTGCGGTCACGCGGGTCATATCGTACATGGTCATAGCCGCGGTAGCCTTGATACGGGTGTCGATGGCCGCCGCATTGACTGCCATGCCGCCCCAACCGCAGATGCCGATGATGCCGATGCGCTCCGGATCAACGCTTTCCTGCACAGAGAGGAAATCCACCGCTGCGCAGAAGTCCTCGGTGTTGATGTCCGGCGATGCTACATAGCGAGGCGTGCCGCCGCTCTCGCCGGTATAGGACGGGTCAAAGGCAAGCGTGAAAAAGCCCAGTTCCGCCATCTTTTGCGCATAAAGGCCGGACGACTGCTCCTTCACCGCGCCAAACGGGCCGCTGACGGCGATGGCGGGCAGTTTGCCTTCCGCATTCTTAGGTACGTACACGTCGGCAGCCAGCGTGATGCCGTATCGGTTGCGGAAGGTTGCCTTGCTGTGCTCAACCTTGTCGCTTTTGGGGAATACCTTGTCCCATTCCTGCGTCAGTTTCAACTGCTCCATGCCTAAGCTTCCTTGTCAGTCGCTCTAGGGTATTGCTCGTCGTCCACGGGCTCCAACCACTCGTTGGAGGTCTCCTCGCCCGGAACCTCTACCGCGAGATGGGAGAACCAGCTGTCGGGCGCCGCACCGTGCCAGTGCTTTACGCCCGCGGGAATATTTACTACATCGCCAGGGCACAGCTCTTGTGCCGGTTTGCCCCATTCCTGGTAAAACCCTCGACCAGCCACGCAGACGAGAATCTGTCCGCCACCGCTTTTGGCGTGATGGACGTGCCAGTTGTTGCGGCAGCCGGGCTCGAACGTCACGTTGTAGACGCCGACCTGCTCGGTGGAAAGGGGCGCGAGGTAGCTTTGTCCGATAAAGTACTTCGCAAATGCGTCGTTGGGGGCACCGATGGGAAAGGCTATCTCGTTTTGATGCTCAGCTCTTGCATCAGCGGCATCGTCATCTGCCCAGACCTCCTTCGCCATGCGAAAGGCCGCCCACGCCTTGGGCCATCCCGCATAAAACGCCGCGTGCGTAAGGATTTCCGCTATCTCCGCCCTGGTCACCCCGTTGTTCTTTGCGGACATCAGATGATATTTAAACGAAGAGTCCGTCAGTCCCTGCGCCATCAGTGCCATGCTGCGGTCTCGAAGGGAAAGCCCGTCTTCTCGACTCCACACCTCGCCGAACAGCACATCGTCATTGAGCTGTGCGAATTTGGGGGCAAAGTCCCCCAGGGCATCTCTACCTGCCGTCTGTTTAATTGCCATGATCAATTTCCTCCTGTCGATGGTTCTGGACACGAAGCTGCCTCCGCGAAGCTAAATAGCCCGCCTAGATTTCCATGCCCATTCGTTGCGCCTGCTCCAGAGCGGGATGCCCGGCGATATCGCCCACACCGTTCACGCCGCCGGCGAATACCGTTCCGGCAAGCGTGCAGCGGGGGAAGCAGTCAACCCATCCCTGCACTGCCTTCTTCGCGCCGTCGAAGGTCGAGCGCCCGTCCTCCGCCGCCGTCGCCAGCAGATACGCCTCGGTGAATGCGTAATCGGAGCCGAAGAGCGGGTTGGCGCGGTCCAGCATGGTCTTGAGCTGGCCGCAAACGCTGTAGTAGTAGACGGGCGTTGCGAACACCAACACATCCGCATCGTGCATCTTGGCGGCAATTTCCACGGCATCGTCTTGGATGACACAGTGCCCCAGCTTTAGGCAGGCAAGACAGCCCTTGCAGAAGCCGAGCTGCTTCTCGCGCAGGTGCACGGTCTCCACGCTGTGGCCTGCTTCTCGCGCTCCTTTGGCGAAAGCATCCGCCAACGTCTCGGAATTGCCATCCTTTCGAGGGCTTGAAGAGACTATCAAAACCGTTTTGCTCATTACGGAATACCCCTTGCACTCCTTATATATATTGACGAAAATAAAGGTAATACATAAACCTAACTTTAGGTCAAGGAGTAAATTCGAGATTCGTCCGGGGGGACCATGTACACAATCGGACAGGTAGCGGAGATGTTCGGTCTGCCCGTTTCCACGCTGCGGTATTACGACAAACAGGGATTGTTTCCGGAATTGGAGCGGACGTCCGGCATTCGCCGATTCGGCGATACGGAACTCGAGGCGCTTCGGGTCATCGAATGCCTGAAGAAGGCTGGGATGGAGATCAAGGACATCCGGCTGTTCATGGAATGGTGTTCGGAGGGCCCATCGACATATCCCAAGCGCAAGGCCATGTTCGAGGAGCGGAAGGCCCACATGGAGTCGGAAATCGCGAAGATGAACCGCGCGCTGGATATGCTGAGGTTCAAATGCTGGTACTACGAGCAGGCGATCCAAGATGGCAACGAGGATAGAGTGAAGGCGCTGATTCCCGACAATTTGCCGGAAGAAATCAAAGATACCTACGATAACGCCCACGCCCAATAATGCCGCCCGGCGCCCAGGGGGGCTTCGATGAGGAACCCCTTTCGGGCAGGAGCGTCGAAAACGCCCGTTTTGGAACTCAACCGCCTTTTAGCACGCAAGCCACCAGCTTCAACCGCAAGCGGGTCAGCATTAGCAGCTTTCAACCCGTTCGCAAAATCCCAGGTCGCTGGCTTTCGCCATCGGCGGTCAAAGTGAGCGTTCTCGGGTGGCCTGCACATGAATTGGCGAACAGGCTGGGGCTTCGCCGCCGACGCGATCACCTCGCGCGCGCTCGATAAGCTCGTTTGGCAAAAGGGCCAGTCGGTCTCCTTCGGCCGCCCATGCGGCGACGGCGTTCCCCGTGTGCGCGCGAACGACGCCGCGCCCCTGACGAACGATAACCCCACGCTACGCTCAGAGTCCCTGCTCGCCGAGCAGCCACCTCGCGAGGCCAAGCGTGAGCACGCTCTCCCGGATATAAGGCCCGCGCCTCGTGCGGGCGATGAGGACCTTCGCGAATGCATCCCTGATGGACAGAAGCGACGCGAGCCCCTTCTCGAGCGTCGACTCAGAGCTAATGTCGTCTCTCGCTTAAACTCTCCTTCTCGGTTTCGAAACTCAAGGTCTTTTAAAGTTTCGAAACCGAGAAGGTAATATACGCGCAAATGCATCGAGAGACGAATCCCAGCCGCACCATGTCAGCAGCGATGTCGGAGCGCATTCACACATACCACAATGCGGACACCAGAGATGAGATGGCATCTTCTCCCACGCCGAAGAGAAGGCCATCGAGATCGTCGTCCCGGCGAACGTCCTCAAGGAGCGCAACGTCGCGCGGAGCGACAAGGGGCTTGCGTATGATGGGATAATCTAGGGACATGGGCAGATAGGGAGGTTGGGCATGGCGATCATCGACTGGGAGGCGGCACGCCGCCGAGACGGTTACGAACCCGAACCCGCCGACGCCATTCCTGAATGCGACCGGATCGGCTCCCCGCCGAAAGCCCCGACGACTTGGGACGTCATAAGCGACGAGGAAAAGCGGATCCTGCTCAACATCACTTGATGCCACGACCGCCACGATGCCAACGCATCGTTCGCTTCCGGCTACTCTCTGCACGCCGATAAGTTCGGAATCGTGATCGAGGGCAAATGCGCGAAATGCGACTGCGCCATCGCCCGGTGCAGCTACCAGGCGCCATCCGAACTCAGAAGGCAAGCGGACCGACTTCGCCGACACAACGGCGCTCGACGCTCACCTCGGAGACAAATTGTCCCGGTGCGAGGTCGTCCTGGAAGAGCCGGCGGATGTCGCCCAGGCATGGGCCTTCGTGACGTGCGGCTACCAGGCGAGCAACTCCCGCACCGTGGTCTACGTGAAAGGCTCAGCTGACAACTGATTTTAGCGTCCCAAACGGCGTACGCCGACAACGCTATTCGCGCGGATAATTACCGGCGGTTAAATCGCTGATAGGGCCAAATCCAGTGGTGGGATAATGTCCTCAGATTACAAATGGAGAAAGGCGGGGACGATGGGCTTCTTCGATAAAGGCTTCGACCCAATAAAAGAGGCACAGAAGGCTGCGGTCGCTGCGGGAAAAGGAATTGCAAGCGCTGCTGAGCAGGCATCAAATGCCGCTCAAAGCGCCGCCGATCAGACGGGACAGGCCATCGGGGACATTGCAGACAAGGCAAAAGGTGCTGTTCAGAGCATTGGAGATGCGATCGAGGACGGCCCAGAGCCGAAGCACCTCAAATACAACACTGAGTTTGTCGATGAGCAAAACGTTGACGCATCGCCCCAATCTCAAAGACTAGCTCCGGAACATATGGCGAAAATGCTTGGCGATGTGGCTGAAGGAGCCGCAAACGCCGCAAGCGCGGCAACGGCCGATGCTCAAGGTGCCATCGCCGCCATCGCAGGTAAAGCGGGAGAAATTGCCAATGGGGTCAAGCAAGGCGTCGAGAATGCAAGGGCGAAAGAACCGGATGAGTACGAGCTCGCCGTCATCGAATACAACCAGACCTATACCGTTCTGGAATCGGGGGGAATAGAGCTCTACCAGTCTAGGCTGAGGAGCATCGACCTGCTGGACCTCGTTACCGACCTGGTGAACTCGATCGCGAACACGCCGAAGTCGTTCGTGGAAGATATCGAAGCGGTATCCCACAAGAAGCGAAGCTTCAAGGAGTCGGAGTCCTTCGCCCGCGAAGAGCTGGACTCGGCGCGGAAATCGGCGGCCAGCGCCGGCGCCGGCGTCGCAGCGGGCATGGCCGTTGCCAGCATAGCCCCATCCGCCGCCATGTGGGTTGCCACAACTTTCGGCACCGCTTCCACGGGCGCCGCGATCTCCACGCTGTCGGGCGCTGCCGCGACGAACGCGGCGATGGCCTGGCTCGGCGGAGGCGCATTAGCCGCCGGAGGAGGCGGGATGGCCGCCGGCAGCGCTTTCCTGGCAATGGCCGGCCCCATCGGATGGGGCGTCGCAGGCGCCACGTTGCTGACCTCCATCGCGCTTTTCGTGAAAAAACAGCACAAGATCGCTGAGGAAAAGCACGAGGAGCTCCTGTCAGTGAAGCGGAACACCGAGGCTCTTAGGGAGACGTCCGCAGCGATCGTGGCGCTTAGGACAAAGACCGATACTCTTCGCGAAGATCTGTCCGAGTCCTTTATGTCCTCATGCCGCCTGCATGGCGCCGACTACCTTTCCATCTCCGACGACGAGAAACTGGCCCTGGGCTCCTTGGTAAACAACGCGAAGTCCCTGGGCAGCCTCATCGTCGAGAGGGTGACCACCCGGGACGGTGAATAGCCATGAATGCAGAGAAAATAGTCAAGAGTACTCAGGAGCAGGCCGTCGCCGCTTGGATCGGCTTGATTAACCAGATAAGAATCGACGACCTCATCGAGAATCTCAACCGCCAAGATCAGAACCTCGATTCCGCAATGGAGTCTATGAA
>CABQNA010000030.1 GCA_902465425.1 uncultured Collinsella sp. | reverse complement strand
TGGGAACACCTCGTGCGCCCAAGCCACGACCGGAGCGCCGGCGATGCACCACGGATTGATGTTGTAATCCAGTCCACGGCGGAAAACTTTGCACTGCGTATTCCTCGCCTTTGATGCCGCGGCCGGCTTGGCTGGATCGATGCCCTTGAGGGCCGCAGGATCCGCACCTTCGATAAAGACAAAGCAGGCACCATCCTGGGCCAAGGAATCCAGCTGCATGCGCTTCCACTCGGGTGTCTGCTCAAAATAGCTTTTCTCGACATGCTCGTACGTGAGCCTCGTCACGGCATCATCGGCCCAAATGACCGTCACGTGGCCGGCGCCGGCAGCATAGGCCTCCGCGACCACCACGCGCGCAAACGGCGCGCACTCGACCGGAGACTGAACGACGACCTCCTGGCCGGGCTTGACGTTTACGCCCTTGCGGACGACCAGGCGCGCGTAGTTTTTAATCTTGGGCTCCAGGGCCTTCATGCCCTCCAGAGCCTCTTCGACCGTCAGGGCAGCTCGAATCATGTGCCACTCCATCTATCTATAGAACAGTAAAAAGGCGCGCCGCAAAAACGACGCGCCTTATATCTTAGCGATAAGTATGCATACAAACGCTACTTCTTCTTGGAGTCCTTCTTGTCCTCCTCGGCAGCCGCGCGCTCAATAAGAGCGTTGAGCTTGTTCTCGGACATGCCCTCGGCCTGCGCACGGTACATGTTGCGCAAGGGACGAATACGAGCGAAGTCATAGATAAAGTCGCCCAAAATGATGACGTAGGACAAAACAATGCCGACCATCTGGACAGGGCTGGACACCATGCCAGCGGGAGCGAAGTACAGCGAGGCCCAAATTGCCACGACGAGCACCATGCCAATGGCGAGCACAATCCACCAGATGCGACGGCGCTTGGTGTAGTCCTCGTCCTGCTTGAGGAGGATATTCGACACCGTATAGATGCGGTCCTCCTTGGCGCGCTGCTTAGCCTTGCGGGCGCGCTTCTCCTCTTTAGAGAGGCCCTCGAGGTTCTCGCCCTTCTCGAGCTCTTTGCGGCGTGCCTTAGACGAAGCCGGCACGACGCGAACGGAGCTCGCTGCTTGGCGGGCGGGCTTAGCAGATGCGGCAGACTTGCGCGCAACCCCGGTAACTTCGTGGGATTGCGTGCGCTTGTTCGTGGCGCTACGGGTACTCACTTATGCGTTCTCCTTCATGCTTGTGAACTGGGAGCCCGTGATGATCTGGAAGGCCTCGCGATAGCGCTCGGACGTGCCATCGATGACCTCGGCGGGCAGGTGCGGGGTCTCCCCCGTCATATCCCAGTTGGCCTTGAGCCAATTGCGGACGAATTGCTTGTCGTAGCTAGGCTGGATCTTGCCCTCCTCGTAGCTGGCAGCAGGCCAGAAACGGCTGGAGTCGGGCGTGAGGCACTCGTCGATCAGCGTGACCTTGCCATCAATAACACCAAACTCGAACTTGGTGTCGGCAATGATGATGCCACGAGTCGCGGCGTACTCGGCAGCGGCCTTGTAGATCTTGAGGGAAAGGTCACGAATCTGCGTGGCGATGTCCTCGCCCACGATCTCACAGCAACGCTCGAACGAGATGTTCTCGTCGTGGTCACCGATCTCGGCCTTCGTGGACGGCGTGAACAGCGGCTCAGGAAGCTTGGAAGCCTCGGTCAGGCCCTCAGGCAGCTGGATGCCGCAGACGGTGCCGTTCTCGTCGTAGGTCTTCTTGCCCGAACCGGTCAGATAGCCGCGGACGATGCACTCGATAGGAATCGTCTGGGCCTTCTTAACCAGCATGGCGCGGCCAGCGAGGTAGTCACGATACTCAGCAAACTCCTCAGGGAAATCCGCCGGGTCGATGGAAACGAGATGGTTGGGGACGATGTCGGCAAACTTATCGAACCAGAATGCCGAGATGCGATTGAGTACCTCTCCCTTAAACGGAATCTCGTCGGGAAGAATGAAGTCGAACGCAGAAATGCGGTCGGTGGCGACCATCAGCAGGTTTTCACCGGCATCGTAAATATCACGAACCTTGCCACGGGAATCCGGACGACGCTCCATCGTTGTCACGTGAGTCACTCCTTACCTAAATACGACAGAAATGCGGGTTCTTTCCCGCATGTTTTCGCAAACTCGGAGCGGCAGGGACGCGGCCCCTCCTTCACCGAATAGCGAAAAGCTAGTGCTCCATTGTAGTAGATGCCGCGTCTGCCGTGTGCTCGCGGGGCAGATGAATTGTAAAAGTCGTACCCTTTCCAAGCTCCGACTCCACGGATATGTAGCCATGGTGACGCTCGACGATCTGCTTGGTCACGGCGAGGCCAACGCCCAGGCCGCCGGCTTCGCGGGCGCGGCTGGCATCGGCGCGCCAAAATCGTCCGAAGATACGCGACAGATCGTCCTTGGCAATACCGATACCGGTATCAGAAACGGCAATGCTGACGTGCTTGCGGTCACTGAGCACCGACACCACGACCCAACCGCCCTCGGGGGTGTAGCGCATGGCGTTGCTCATGAGGTTGATAACACATTGCGTGATCATGTCGGGATCGGCCTCGACGACATCGTCGTGACCCTGGGTCTCGTCCGCAAAACGCAGGCGCAGATCGCGGTCGACAAACAGGCGCTCCTGGGCATTGACGATGGAACGCACGAAAGGAACCATGTCCACCGGCTCAAGGTTGAGCGGAGCCGCGCTGTTTTCCATGCGCGACAGGTCGAGCATCTGCTGCACCAGACGAGCCAAGCGACGCGTCTCGGAAGCAACGGTCTCCAAATGCTCATCGTCGGTGGGATACACGCCATCCTGCATGGCCTCGACCGTTGCGAGCATGGCCATAAGCGGCGTGCGAAGCTCGTGTGCAACGTCTGAGGTCAGGCGCTTCTCGTGTTTCATATCCTTCTCGAGCGAAGTGGCCATCTCATCGAAGGTCTCACCCAGCTGATCGATCTCGTCATCACCGCGCAGTCCCGTGCGAGCCGACAGGTCGCCGTCACGGATTTGCTTTGCGGTACTGGTGATGCGATGAATCGGCTTGGTGAGCATGCGCGACACGAGCGATCCGATAACGACCGAAATGCAGATTGCAACAACCGCGGCGAGGGCCATGGCGTTAAAGGTCTTCTCCCTAAACGCAGAGTCCGCCTTGGTGAGCAGAGCGTCGGAGCCGATGGCCCACAGCTTTACCTGACCGACATGCTCGCCGGAAGACGTTACAATCTCGACGTCAGCAACGCTATCGGAGTCGGTTGGAGCAGACGAAACCGGGCTATGCGATGCCCTCTTGCCGCTCGTGTCGTCGGTCGTAGCCTGGTTTTCGCGTACATCGGCGGTGGCGCTTGCCGAGGGCCAGGAATCGTCATAAACGATCACGCCCTTTTTATTGACGACCTGCATGCCCAGATCGTCGGAAACCAAACTCGACGTTGCGACCGTGCGCAGTTCTCCCGCGGTCCAAGAGCCGTTTTCCTCATATGAGGTTGCCAACTTCTCGGCAGCGGAATTTGCGATTTCGACGATATTGGAGCGTGTGTAATCCGAAAAGACCGTGCCCCACACAACAGAGACAACGCCCACCAGCACCAATACCGTCATGAGCGATGTCAGAGCAAAAGCAAGTGCCATGCGCGAGGGATAGCTCATCGTTGGCCGTGAATCGGAACGAGGCGTGTTCCAACTAGCCTTGGAACCCGCCTCGCTCTCCTGCTTGTGCTTTTGTCCGATTTCAAAGCGCGCGGGTGTCATATGTGATTTCCCTATTTCTCGTCCGACTTATCGGTCTTGGCCGGAGCCTCGAAGCGATAGCCGACACCATGGACGGTGTAGAGCCACTTGGGCTTCTTGGGATCATCGCCCAGCTTGGCGCGAAGATTCTTCACGTGGCTATCGATGGTGCGCTCATAGCCCTCAAAGTCATACCCGAGCACTTTCTCGACCAGCTCCATGCGGTTATACACACGGCCAGGATGGCGGGCAAGCGTGGTGAGCAGCTTGAACTCGGAAGCCGTCAGGTCGACTTCCTTGCCCTCGACCAAGATCTTGTGGCCCGAGATATCGATGACCAGATCGCCGAAGTCGAGTACCTCGACGGCGGGCTCGTCGGCCTGATGGGCACGGCGGAACAGAGCGCGAACGCGGGCGACGAGCTCGCGCGGCGAGAACGGCTTAATCAGATAGTCGTCGGCGCCGAGCTCAAGACCGATAATACGGTCCTCGATCTCACCCTTGGCAGTCAGCATGATGATGGGGACATCCGAGGTATCGCGAATGGTGCGGCAAACGCGCTCGCCGGGGATCTTGGGGAGCATAAGGTCGAGCACGACCAGGTCGAACTGATGCTTCTCGAACTCCTCGATCGCGGACTGGCCGTCGCCGACGCCCACAACCCAGTAGCCTTCGCGCTCGAGATAGGCAGCGACGGCGTCACGGATTGCCTTCTCATCCTCGACCAGCAGAATCTTTTTTGCATCTGAAGCCATAACACGGCCCCCCTGTCTCAATTAGCTAAGAACAAGCCCATTTTAACGCACCTGAGCCCGCCGGATGCCGCTATGACGCGGCAGCTCGGCGGGCGGTACTCACAATTACAACGCGTTTATTCCCCTGTTGGCGCCTTTTTAACCCCTCTAAGCTTAAAGAGAGAATAGGCGTGCAGTGACCGTCTCGGGTATACCCTGGCTGTTGCGTACCGTGGCGTACGTAAGAAATGAGTCCGACTTTCCCGCCGTAGCTGGATAATCGCCATACTCCAAAGCGCGGTCGGGCGACAGCAGCGAGCCATAGGTCTTGGCAGAGGTGTCGATCAGGAAATGCGACGCCTGTACCTTAACAAGGTATTTATTCTTCTTGCCAGCCGCACATGCGAGCGGCTCGCGGGACAGGAAGAGATACGGCCCTCCCTCATTACCGATATACGTGCCCATGTTGCCCAGGCTGCCCACGCCACTATAGGTCGCCTCGATAGAAAACACGAAGGTATCGCCCATGTATACGGCCTCGAAAGGCGAGACTGACGAGGGAAGAACTAGCTGGGCACGTTTGGTGTTGTTGCCGTCGGTCAGATCGATTGCCGTTATGCCGTAGTAGACGCCTTCGTCGTTGCGGACACGCGGCGAGATGGTCAAAATGCCGTCGCACGCGCGCGGGGCCGATGCAAAGCGGCCCGTCGATTTCCAAATTACCCCGGCCTTGGATTCATCAAGCGAGCGACGATAGCAAAACGAATCGCTACTCGTTTTATTGCCGCCTGCCGAAGGCATTTTATACCAGATGACTGATGACCCGAACGCCGTAAACAGCGGCGGATCATAGTCCTTGCCACCTCGATCGAGCTCAACCACGTCGCCAGAGAGCGAAGCGCCCGACAGATTTTGACCGTAGAGCTTCCACGATGAATTGGCAAAGTTCATCTCAACCCACGCGAATACGCTGTCGCCGGCACGGACATCGTAGAATGTATATCCCGTGCCCTCGATAGGATCCTCGATTAATGTGGTAAGCGAGCCATCGCCCAGGTTGAGCACACCGAGTGTGTTGGCGTGCAGTGCCGATGCGGGCGCCATCATCGCCGCGGCGTAATCGCCGTCGCAGTAGTACAGCAGCGTACCCAGAGGCAGCGTCCATGACGCCGCCGGCTCAAGATCGATGTCGACTGCCTCGTACTCATCCGTAATCGAGATAATTTTGGAATCGTCCTTGATAACCTGCGGCTCGCCGGCGGCATCATCGCTGGTGCCCGTTTTTTTCGAGCATCCGGCAAGCACCGTGGCAGCGCCCGCGGCAGCCCCACCGAGTACAAAGCCGCGACGCGATATTCCGTTCTTGATGTGATCGGCGATACCCATTAGGCGATCTCGGCGCGAGCGGCCTCGATAGCACGTGTAAGCTGGTCGGCGCAGGAGGTCTTTTTCATACCGCAGGTATTACCGGCGAGAACCTCGATTACGCGATCGGCAGGAGCGCCCTCGACCAGCTTGGAGATAGCCTTGAGATTGCCATCGCAGCCGCCGGTAAACTCAACGCCCATCACCTTGTTGCCGTCATCGGAAAGGTCAAGGTGAATATTGCGAGCACACACGCCCTGAGGCTTGTAATCAAACGAAATCATGCGATCCCCTCTCAGAATATTATTCGAGACGACTATTATCCCCGTCTTTCCCTAAATGCAACGAGGCGCTTTGCCGGCAACACACATTACCAGCAAAGCGCCCTAAAAATCTAACGTTATGCCCGAACCTACTCGAAGCTCAGCTGCTCCAGACGATCAAAGACCGTATCAATGCGGGTGAGGAAGTCCCACGGATCAAAGATCTCGTCGAGCTTCTCCTGACTGACGGTGCAGCGCGGGTCGGCCTCGAGACGCTCCTTAAAGGTGGGGCCGGAGACACAATCCTGTACCTCGTGCCAGGTTGCCATGGCGTTCTCTTGCACAATGGCGTACGCGTCCTCGCGGGTGATGCCCGTATCGACGAGGGCGAGCAGCACCTTGGAGGAGAAGATGAGGCCGCGCGTCTTGTTGAGGTTGGCCATCATGCGAGCGGGATACAGCTGCAGGCCGTCGATAACGCGGATGAGGCACTGGAACATGTGGTCGAGGGCGATGAAGCTGTCGGCCTGGGCGACGCGCTCGGCAGAGGAGTGCGAAATGTCACGCTCGTGCCACAGGGCGACGTTATCGAAGGCAACCTGGGCGTTGGACTTCACGACGCGCGACAGACCGCAGACTTTCTCCATGGTGATGGGGTTGCGCTTGTGCGGCATGGCGGAGCTGCCCTTTTGGCCCTTACGGAACGGCTCCTCGGCCTCGAGCGTATCAGTCTTCTGCAGGTTGCGGACCTCGGTAGCGATGCGCTCGCAGGTGGCCGCGGTGGTGGCGAGAACGCCGGCGAGATAGGCGTGATGGTCGCGGCTGATAACCTGCGTGGACAGCGGGTCGTGAACCAGGCCCAGGTGCTCGCAGACATACTCCTCGACAAACGGCTCGATGGAGCTGTACGTGCCGACAGCGCCCGAGATGGCACCGAAGGCAACATTCTTGCGAGCGTCCTCAAGACGATCCAGATCGCGCTTGAGCTCCCAGGCCCAAGAGCCAAACTTCATGCCGAAGGTCATCGGCTCGGCGTGGATGCCATGAGTACGGCCGGCGCAGAGCGTGTTGCGCTCCTCAAAGGCGCGACGCTTGCAAATCTCGCCGAGTTTTTTGACGTCCTCGATGATCAGGTCGCAGGCCTGGGTGAGCTGGTAGCACAGGGCCGTGTCGCCCAGATCGGAGCTGGTCATGCCATAGTGAACCCAGCGGCTGGGCTTGGGGTCGCCCTCGGGAACATCGGCATCGATGTATTCCTTCATGTTGGTCAGGAAGGCAATGACGTCGTGGCGCGTGACTTCCTCGATCTCATCGACCTTCGCCTTCTCAAAGTTGGCATGGTCGCGGATCCACTGGGCCTCGTCTTTGGAAATACCGATCTTGCCGAGCTCCGCCTGGGCCTCGCAGGCCAAGACCTCGATCTCCTGCCAAATGGCGTACTTGTTCTCGAGGGAGAAGATGTGTCCCATCTCCGGGCGGGTATAGCGATCGATCATAGCGGCTCCTTTTTGGTTATTGGCACGTTGGTCGTAACCCAACCATTGTACCGTGCGCAGGTGCAAGTATGGGCAGTAGGCATTAACCTAACATTTTGGAATTGGAGCGAGCAACGGGATGTCTGCGTTATTTGCTTCGCAAATCCGCACCGGCTTCAGGCGAGCCCCTCGGCCTCACGAAGCCGCGGGGGAAGACTTTGTTGAATTGGCCGTCCCCATGTCTCCCGCACTCGATGGAGCGGGCAACGGGACATCCGCGTATTTGCTTCGCAAATCCGCACCGGCTTCAGGCGCCTGTCGGCGCCTTCGCCTGCTCGCTACAAACGCTTCGCGTTTGCTTAACGCTCGCACCCTGGCGGGTTCGAGTCCCGGCGCTTGATAGTAAAAAGCACGGCAACGTAACGCTGCCGTGCTTGTGCTTCTAGCTGGAGCGGGCAACGGGAATCGAACCCGCGAGTGTCAGCTTGGGAAGCTGATGCCTTACCACTTGGCGATGCCCGCATATGTGGGGGATAGTATAACGCGGTTGTCTTGTTCGATACAAGGGTGGCGATGCTTGTTTTAGCTGTGGAGATTCGTTTGAAAATCGCGTCAATTGTGGAGATGAGGACCTTTGACCTTCAGTTCTCCCTATCTTCTACCTGCACTTTTGCTTGATTGTTATATTTGAGCTCAATTTGTCAGGAATTGGGCAAGCTTTTGGTCGGCCTTTGGTACTTACCCGCATGAACCTCGGGGGTAGCCTCATCCTACGCGTCGCAACCTCCCCATGCGGCGCACGAGGGATAAGGAGCAGCCATGTCCAACGCACCCACGCACTCTGTCCACAGCGCAATCGCAACAGGTCCGCTGCTCCTGCTCCTCTTCCTGCTTTTCGGCTGCCTGGCACCGGGAGCCGCATTTGCCGTCGATGGCTACGACCAGCTCGGCTTCCGCACTATTAGCGATGATTGTGGGCCCTTCTTCATCGGCAAGTATGAAGCTCAAGACGCCTCGATTGCCTACTGCATGAACCAGGAGCGCCCCGGCCCCACCAAACCGGGCGGCCCATGGCTCAACTTTGATCAAGGCTGGGTGTGGCTCGACGACGAGTTCGCGGCAATCGTTTGTCACGGATATCCCACCACCACGTCGTTTGGCGGTTACCATCTTTCACCCGATCGCGCCCGCGCCGCCACCCAGCTTGCCGTATGGATGCTCAACGGCACTACCCATGTCGACGGCACCTACTCCTACACGACCGCTCAGGGTAAAACCAAGAGCGGACACTTTACCGCCGACAATGAAGTCGTGGCGGCTGCGCGGTGGCTCCACGACAGCGCAAAATCAGGAAGCATCGAAGCCGCTCCGCACCGCGCGCGACGCTATCTAGGGGCCGTATCGGGCGGCAGCAAACGTCAAGACATGCTCTATGTACTGCCGGCGGTCTCTGTTTCCTTCCAAAAGCAGTCTGCTAACACCGTTATTACCAGCGGAAACAATACCTATCAGTTTACCGGGGCAACATTCGATATTTTTGAGAGCGCCAGCGGCGCGCGTGTCGGCACCATCCAGATGGACAGCAACGGTCGAGCGCAAGCAACACTCCTACCCAACACGGCGTACTACCTGATTGAAACGAAGGCGCCGGCCGGCTATGTCCCCCGTCGTGATCGCATCGCCTTTACCACGGGGAATGACGGCGGGCGGGTCGCCATTGATGAACAGCCCGGCACCATCAACCTGCGTATCGTAAAACTCGATGCCGCGACGAATGCCGGCCCCCAGGTGGGATCTTCACTCGCAGGAGCAGAGTTCACGTGTGTGTCGCAATCAACCCCTGGATGGGCACAAATCCTCACGACCGACGAAAGCGGTCGGGCCACCCTCACCGATGTCCCCTTAGGAACCTTTACCATCTACGAATCAAAAGCCCCCGAGGGCTACCTGCCATCCAACGACAGCTGGACCTATACCGTCGGGGCCGACCAGCTCAGCGATTCAGGCGTGGTCGAGATCGAATCTCGCATTTCCGATATCCCCATTGCGTTTGACCTTGAGATTTCCAAATTCAAGGATTACGGCAATAGCGACCAATCCGGCCTGGAGCAGCCGGCGGGTGGTGTTGTCTTTGAGGTTGTCAGTAACAGCTCTCAGCAGGTTGTTGGCACACTGACCACAAACATCTATGGCTTTGTCTCCACCAAAGACCAGCCCGAAGCATGGTTCGGCACAGGTAAGCGACCCGCCGGTGTCCACGGAGCCGTCCCATACGACCGTGCCGGCTACACGGTTCGCGAGGTTCCGGAAACCGTCCCCGAGGGTTTTAAACGTGCAGGGGAATGGACCGTCGGGGCCAATCAGATTTCCAACGGCGCCGAGCTTCAATATATCGTGGACAACCACGCTCTGTCGACGCATCTCCAGATTGTAAAACGCGATGCCCAAACAGGCGCTTCTGTTCCACTAGCCGGATTCACCTTCCAACTACTCGACAGCAATCACGAACCTGTCTCACAAACTTGCTGGTATCCAGCACATAACGTAATGGACACCTTTACGACTGACGCGACCGGGACCGTCACACTGCCCGAATCGCTCGTGCCGGGCACCTATTATGTACGCGAAACCTCGGCCAAAGAGCCCTATCTTGTCGGCGAAGAGATCGAGGTAAACATACCCGCCGACATGAACCTAACGCCCGTTGCAATCGCCTCGTATTATGACCACGCCGCGACCGGAAACATCAGGATCGTTAAAACCGATGCCGTAGACGGCAGCAGCCTCGCGGGCGCCGTCTTTGAGATCCGTGCCTCGGGTGATATCGTGTGCCCCGACGGTAGCATTGCCGCGCTCGACGGTGAGATTGTCGCTACCGTCACGACGGATGAAACTGGAGAAGCACGCGCGGACGACCTCCCGCTGGGATCTGGCACCGCACGCTACGAGGTTGTCGAGACTCAAGCGCCGGCAGGCTTCTTACTCGATCGGGCATCCCATATTGTCGACCTTACTTATGCCGACCAGAAAACACCCGTTGTAGAAGCACGGCTTAACGTATCCGACGATTACACCAAGGTTGATATCTCCAAAGTCGATGCAAGCGGTGAGCAGGAAGTGGAAGGAGCACAGCTCACCTTATATGGTCCCGATAAAACCGAAATAGACTCCTGGACCTCATCCGACAAGCCGCACCGCGTTGAACATCTTGCACCCGGCACCTACTCGTTGCGCGAAATGATGTCTCCGCGGACCTATGACCTTGCCGAGGAAATAACGTTTGAAATAAAGGATACGGGAGAAGTCCAATCCGTCGCGATGAAGGATGCGCCCATCGAGATCAAGGGGCAGGTCGACAAGCGTCAGGAACTTGTCCAACCTATCGAAAAGGGCCTGTTGGCTAACGGCGATGGTAAAAACCGCGCCACGACGCAAACCGATAGTGATGGGCTTTTCTCCTATACCATCGATGCTCGAAACGATTCCGCTACTTGGGTTGATGAGTTTACGATTACCGATGATCTTGAGTGCGCCAAAGACGGCACGGCGAGATTCATCTCAATCGAAACCCCCGTCGCCATCGGCGACCTCAACGGTCTGTGCAACGTGTGGTATCGCACGACGCCGTTGGACTCGACAGACGTCGATGAACCGGCGAACGCGACACTTGACGATGGGCACGAAAATCCTTGGCTTGAGTCCGACGAAGTAAAAGAGAGCCTTGGTGAGGACTGTCGCCTCGTCGATTACGACGGCTGGCGCCTCTGGAAGGCGGATGTCTCGACCACGGAATCCACCACACTCGAGGCGGAAGAGCTCGACCTTGCATCCAATACCGTCGTAACGGGCATTCGAATTGAATACAGTGCGGTAGCTGCCGACTTTACGACTCAAAGCGATGCGGATTCTTGGACCCGCGATGATCTCAAAGATGAGCACGACGACCTTGACGATGCCAAAGCAATCCTTGGCACAGACGCTCGGGGCGCAGTCGTGCACATGCAGGCAACGTCGGCTTATACGCCCCAAACCGCACTCACCAACAGCGCGCGCGTCGATCTTTGCCGCAACGGCGGCGGCGATAAACTTGAGTCACATGACGAGGACCGTGTCATTCAACGCTGTACCCTACCGCAGGACCTACCGGCAACAGGATCAGTTCCCATCGCCGCTTGCATCACCGCGCTCCTGACCTCGGGTGCCGCAGCCCTATGGTTCGCTCGCCTTAGGTCGATCCCAAAGAACCGCTAGCACGATGAAAAAGCGGGCGAGCC
>CABQNA010000029.1 GCA_902465425.1 uncultured Collinsella sp. | reverse complement strand
GGGGATAATCGTCGCCGTGCTGAATCAGATCCTGAAAAAGACCGACCACGACGAGCAGGCGATGATGCTTACCGTCGCCGGGCTGGTTATAGTGCTGATGATGCTGATACCGGCTATCGACGAGCTTTTCGGCACGATACGCTCGGTTTTCGGGCTTTGGTGAACTGGTGACGCTATGGATATAACAACGCTTGTGGGGATCGCTGTGCTGTCCGCGGTGCTGTGTATCATAGTCCGGCAGTACAAGCCGGAGATGGCTCTCGGTATAAGCATAGCCTGCGGGGTGCTGATAATGGGCGCGGTTATTGCGATGCTGGCGCCGTCCGTGGAGCTTATCTCGCAGCTTACTGGGGCGGCAGGGCTTGACGGCGGCTATTCCCGTACGCTGTTCAAGGCGCTGGCGGTGTGCTACATAACTCAGCTGGGCTCCGACTGCTGCAGGGACGCGGGGGAATCCGCCATCGCCGGGAAGATAGAATTAGCCGGAAAAGCCGCGGTAGTTGTGATCTCCCTGCCGGTGTTCTCGGCGCTTGCGGAGATAGTAACCGGGCTTCTTGGGTGAAACCGGAACGAGATGAGAAAGGACGAAAAATGCGCAGGATACTGCTGACCCTGGCGAAGCTCCTCGCGGTGATCGCCGCCGCTTTCCTGCTGTGCGGGAGCGCCCGGGCTGAAGGCTCCGGGGAGTACGGCGATATAAACAGCGCGCTATCCGACGCAGTTCCGCCGGAGGCCTCCGAGATACTGGAGGGCGGCGGGATAACCCCCGACAACAACGGTGCGGCGGCTCTGTCGTTCGGCGGAGTGCTGGAGTTCCTGCGGGACATGCTGATGGACAGGCTCACTGAGCCGCTGCGGCTGTTCGCGTCGCTGTGCGGCGTGGTGGGCTTTAAGCCCACGTATGGCGCCGTGAGCCGTTACGGCGTGGTTGCCTTTGGCTCGTCGCTCGACCAGGTGGGCCCCTTTGGCCGCACGGTCGAGGATGTCGCGCTGGCTATGAACGCGCTTACCGGCGCGGGCCACGATCCGTACGATTGCACCAGCCAGGATTGCGCTATCGACTTTACCGAGCACCTCAACGACAGCATCGAGGGCAAACGCGTGGGCATCATCCCCGCGTTTATGGAGGCCGAGGGCCTGACGCCCGAGGTCAAGGCCGCTGTTCAGCGCGCCGCCCAGGAGCTGCAGAACCAGGGCGCCGAGCTGGTCGAGGTCGACCTGCCGCACCTGGACGCCGCCATCGCCGCCTACTACGTCATCGGCCCGGCCGAGGCGTTCTCCAACCTGGCACGTTTCGACGGCATTCGCTACGGCTATCAGGAGGAGGGCTGCGCCAACTTGTCCGACCAGAGCTCGCTTTCGCGCGCCCACGGCTTTGGCGCCGAGGCCAAGCGCCGTCAGATGCTCGGCGCCTACCTGCTGAGCTCGGGCGTGTATGACAAGTACTACTACGCTGCGCAAAAGGCCCGCACGCTCATCACGCAGGACTACGACGCCGCGTATGCCAAGGTGGACACCATCCTCATGCCCGCCTCGCCGCGCACGGCCTTTAAGTTTGGCGAGATCAGCGACCCCACGCAGATGTACCTCTCCGACCTGTACACCATCTCGCTCAACATTTGCGGCAACGGTGGTATCTCGGTGCCGCTGGGCTTGGGCGAGGATACTCAGCTGCCCGTTTCTGCCCAGCTGGTGGGTCCGGCCTTTAAGGACCGTCAGTTGCTCACATTTGCCCGCGCCCTGGAGCGCGGCTTTGCCGATACCGCCACGGGTGCGCCCGCGCTTTCCGTCGCGCCCGATTTTGCCGGGAAGGGAGGCGGGCTTTCCGAGGTCCTGCAGGATTGGGAGGCCGTGATTGGCCTGGAGATCCATACCGAGCTCACCGCACTCGATACCAAGATGTTCTGCAACTGCAAGCTCAGCCACGATGACGAGCCCAACGCCAACGTGTGCCCGGTGTGCCTGGGCCTGCCCGGCGCCCTGCCGGTGCCCAACAAGCGCGCCATCGAGAGTATCG
The DNA here is from genome assembly GCA_902465425.1 of uncultured Collinsella sp. GTDB lineage: Bacteria > Actinomycetota > Coriobacteriia > Coriobacteriales > Coriobacteriaceae > Collinsella. The sequence continues at coordinate 9,867 of CABQNA010000029.1, read as the reverse complement.
TCAAGGCCGGTCTCGCCACTAACTGCGAGATCCAGCGCCACTCGATGTTCTACCGCAAGCACTACTTCTATCCCGATATGGCCAAGAACTTCCAGACCACGCAGGGCCCGGTCGCCTTTGCCATGTACGGCCACCTGGACCTGGACGTGACCGGTCGCGGTGCCGCCGAGCGCCCCGACTGCGCGTTTGGTGAGGCCGAGGCCCAGAGCCTGGCGAGCGCCTCGGCCAACGCCGAGGGCCTGTCCACGTCCATGACGATGACCATGTGCGAGGGCAACCAGCGCGCCGGCCATCTGGCCAGCTACGACGCGTCCAACCTGCAGATGCCCGAGCGCCGCGAGGACGGTTCCTACACGGTGCCTATCCGCATTCTGCGCATCCACATGGAGGAAGACGCCGCCAAGATGGTCCACGTGGGTGGCGCCGAGGGCCGCATTACCGCCGCGGCCGAGTCGCTCGTCGACTACAACCGCTGCGGCACGCCTTTGATCGAGCTTGTCACCGAGCCCGACTTGCGTACGCCCGAGGAGGCTCGCCTGTTTATGGAAAAGCTCCGTCGCATCTTTGTGACGCTGGGCATTTCCGACTGCTCCATGGAGAAGGGTTCCATGCGCTGCGACGGCAACGTGTCGCTGCGCCGCCGCGGCGAGACCAAGCTGGGCACCAAGACCGAGCTCAAGAACCTCAACTCATTTAAGAGCCTGCACGATGGCCTTGCCTACGAGATTTGCCGCCAGGCCGAGGTGCTCGAGGAGGGCGGCATCATCTATCAGGAGACCCGTCACTGGGAGCCCAGCCGCAAGCGCACCGTGGTCATGCGCGTGAAGGAGACGGCCGACGACTATCGTCTGTTCCCCGACCCCGATCTGGCGCCCTTCGATCTGGACGACGAGTTCATCGACCGCTGCCGCGGCGAGATCCCCGAGCTGCCCGATGCCAAGCGCGCCCGCTTTGAGGCGGACTTTGGCATTAAGGCGGCCGACGCCGAGCAGATTGCCGGCGACCCCGAGTTTGCCGAGTTCTTTGAGGCCGCCGCTGCCGGTATGGCTGGCAAGGAGGCCCAGACGGTCGCAAACCTGCTGGTGAACGAGATGATCGCCTACCTTAAGGGTGCGGGCGTGTCGCTCGCCGAGTCCGGTATCGCGCCGGCTCAGGTGGCAGCGCTGGCTAAGCTGCTGGCGACCGATGCCATCAGCTCCAACCAGGCGCACGAGGTCTTTGAGGCCATGGCCCAAACTGGCGACGATCCCAACAAGATCGTCGACGAGCGCGGCATGCGCCAGGTGAGCGATGCCGGCGCGCTGCAGCCGATCGTGGACGAGGTACTGGCAAACTGTGCCGATCAGGCGCAGCAGTATCGTGACGGCAACCAGAAGGTCATCGGCTTTTTGGTGGGCCAGTGCATGAAGGCGAGCCGCGGCAAGGGCAACCCGAAGCTCTTCAACGAGTTGCTGAGAACGTCGCTCTCGTAAGCGGGGACCGAGGAGCCGGGCGCAGGGCCTTGCCTCTCAATTTCGGACAGTCCTGACTCACGACGGAGGCGCCACTGGCGCCTCCTGTTCGTGCGGAACTCATTGAGAGGCAAGGCCCTGCGCCCGGCCCCTCGGTTCCGCAACGACTCGGCCGTTCGGGTCAGGTGGGCTGAATGAAATAGAGTGAATGGGCGCGCCGTTGGCGCGCCCATTGTTTTGAAGGGAACTCATTTTGAGCAAGCACCCGCCCTGCCGGGGCTCCCGGGTTCTGCAACGACTCGGCCGTTCGGGTCAGGTAGGCTGATAGGAAAGATGGTGACGGAGGCGCAAAATGCGCCTCCGCCTTTTGAATGTGATGAAAGTGTGGCGAAATGAGCTTAAAACTTCCGTAAATGTGATAAATGTCACGTTTTACCTAGGGTAAAATGTGGGAAATATCACGTTTACGGAAGTTTCTTTGCGGGAGGTTCGGTCATGCAGCGAGATATCATTGCCAAGCTTAACGCTTGGAAAGCGTCAGAATATCGTAAGCCGCTTATCCTTAAGGGGGCGCGCCAGGTTGGAAAGACGTGGGCGCTTAAGGAGTTCGGCCGAACCTCGTACCTCAATTTTGTGTATCTGACGCTCGAGGAGCCGTCACCTGGGGTACAGAGCGAGTACGCTCAGTTTTTCGAAGGTACGCGCGATCCTCGACGGATCATCTCAAATCTTTCCCTGGCACTTGGACAGCCTATCGATCCCGACGAAACGCTGCTTATTATTGATGAGATCCAGGATTGTCCTTCTGCAGTCGGCGCCCTTAAATACTTCTGTGACGAGGCCCCCGAGTATCACGTCGCATGCGCAGGGTCTTTGTTGGGCGTTCGCTTGTCCCGTGAGACCAGCGCTTTTCCGGTGGGAAAGGTCGAGTTCATGGAGATGCGCCCCATGAGCTTTTCCGAGTTTCTGAAAGCCGAGGGCGCTGCAAACTACGACGAATACCTTGGCGGCCTGGATCAGATCGAGACAGTGCCCGATTTCTTCCATGTCCGTCTCGTCGAGCATCTTCGTCGTTATTTTGCATGCGGCGGCATGCCAGAGGCTCTTGGCCGGTGGGTGGAGACGGGCGATATCGTTCAGGTCGATAAGGTGTTGTCTGATCTCTTGGATTCCTACGAGCGCGATTTTGCCAAGCATGGTGGCCGTGCGCAGTTCGCCAAGCTTTCACAAATATGGAACTCGATTCCAGCTCAGTTGGCGCGCGAGAACAAAAAGTTCGTTTGGGGTGCGGTGCGCGAGGGGGCTCGTGCTCGAGAATACGAGGATGCTCTGGAATGGCTTGCCGATGCTGGGCTCATCACGGCGGTTCGCCTTAATGCTGCTGGTGGTGTGCCGCTCTCTGCGTACGATGACCTCAAGGCATTTAAGGTCTACTGTCTTGATGTCGGCTTGCTGCGCCGCATGGCAAGGCTGGATGCGTCCGCTTTTGCCATCTCGGATGCGCTATTTTCGGAGTTCAAAGGTTCGTTCGCCGAGAACTATGTGCTTCAGGCATTGCTTTCACAGTTAGATGCTGCTCCGCGTTATTGGACAAACGAGAAGCCGAAGCACGAAGTCGATTTTTTGATTCAAGTCGGAAACGAAATCGTTCCCGTCGAGGTCAAATCGGGAGAGGTCGTTCATTCCAAGAGCCTTAAGTACTATGCCGACAAGCATGCGGAGACGACTCCATTGAGGGTCCGCTACTCACTTAAGAACCTAAAGCTCGACGACGGGGTGCTCAACATTCCGTTGTATTTGGCTGATCGATCTGTCCCTCTTATCAAAAAGGCGCTTGATCGTGCACATCTTGACGTTTAGATCCTGGGTGAGCTGACGGGCGGCGGCTAATTAATCGCTCCGTTACGGCCGGGGAGCCTGGGCCTTAGCGATGCTTGCTTCGCCAAGCCGTGGGTGTCATGCCGGTGTATTGTTTGAAGGCTTGGGCGAAGGCGGCCTGCTGAGGGTAGCCTAGACGCTCTGCCACCTGCGCTATCGTGAGCGCGCTATCGGCCAAAAGGTCCTGTGCTCGCTCCATACGGCGTCTGCGAATGTAGGCGCCCAGGGGCTCGCCAGTTTGGGCCTTAAAGGTGGCGCATAGTTTGGATCGGCTTGTGTAGAGCCTCTCGGCCACCTCGTTGACACCCACACGCCTGCCTTTGTCGATCGCGCGCTCAATCATTTCCGTTGCTTCTTCGGCAATGGTTATGCTGACGCGTGTGTCTGCCGCCTGCCGCGCCTGCTTGTGGGCCGCGCGCGAACAGGCGAGCTCCGCGACCATGGTCTCCACGATGCCCTGCATATAGACGTGTCCGCCTACGGTGCGGGCGCGGTCCTCGTTAATCCGGCGCAGCGTGTGGCAGATGGCAGACGTCGCTTCCTCGTGCCATGATTCGGCAAACGCCTCAAAGATTCCCGCGAACTCGGTGGGATAGCGGTGCTCCAGTTCGTCAAAATATCCAGGCAAAAAGAGCACCGAGCGCGAGTGATAGAGCTCCCCCGCAAACAGCGGGCTTAATTCCTCGCCGCAGCTATCTTGGATAAAGCTGCAAACGGCATTGTTCGGCCACGGTCCATGCAATGGTTTGAGGTTCGCGGGCGTTATGCCAGCCTCGGGCATGCATGTAAGTGTGGGCGCGCTGACTTCGCTCACGCAGGCGTATGGCTCGGGTGTGTATTCGGCCAGGTACATATCGTGCGTCGGGGTGATGAAATGCTCCATGACGATGCAGGCAGGGGAGAGAGGCATGATCCATACGCGGCCGTGCGCCCGGTCGTTTGCCACCTCGCCGGTAAAGACGGCGCCCTTGCCGGTAAGCTCCAAGCCAAACTGCTCAAATTGCGGTGCGTAGAGCTCGGTAATGTCGGTCGCTGCCCGATTCATTTTCAAAAGCGTCCTCTTCCTTTGCAGAAACGTCCACGTCTGGTTTGATTGTGAGCCATGGCTAACATATCAATGATAAGTTCATTACGGTTAACTCTCAAGCCGTAGAAAGGAATCTCATGGCAAAGGAATCAAAAAGGGAAGGTGGAGGCATCGGCGAGTTGCTCGCGTATGCCGGTGACCGCAAATTTCTAACGTATTTGGGCATGGCGCTCTCGGCGCTCTCGCAGCTGCTGAGCTTTGGCCCGTACGTGTGCATTTGGCTTGTCGCGCGCGATCTGATCGCCGTGGCACCTAACTGGAGCGAAGCCTGCGACATCGCGATGTATGGCTGGTGGGCCGTGGGTTTTGCCCTGGCAAGCATCGTAGCTTATTTCGTGGGGCTCATGTGCACGCATCTGTCCGCGTTTCGCTGCGCGTCCAATATCCGCAAGACTACGAGCGAGCACCTGCTTAAGCTGCCGCTTGGCTACTTTGACACGCACGCCACCGGTGAGCTGCGTCGTGTTGTAGACGGGTGTGCCGCCTCCACCGAGACTTTGCTCGCACACATGCTGACCGATATCGCAGGCGCCGTCGCCATGGTCGCAGGTCTGCTCGTGCTGCTTTTCGCCCTCGATTGGCGCTTGGGCGCGGCATGCCTTATCTCGGTCGTCGTTTCGTTTGGCGCCATGGCCACCATGATGAGCGGCAAAGGCGCCGAGTTCATGAAGGCCTACATGGGAGCGTTGGTCAAGATGAACAAGACCGGCACCGAATACGTACGCGGCATCCCCGTGGTCAAGGTGTTCCAGCAGACGGTCTACTCCTTTAAGGCTTTCCACGATGCGATCACCGAATACGCCGGCATGGCACAAAACTATGCGGGCACGTTCTGCCGAGGTCCGCAGGTGCTCAACCTTACCGCGCTCAATGGTCTTGTGGCATTCCTGCTGCCCGTGGCGTTGCTGTTGGCGCCGGGCGAAACGGACTTCGCGCATTTTATGGCCAACTTCACGTTTTACGCGATATTTTCGGCCGTGGTACCGACGGCTATGACCAAGCTCATGTTTGTGGGCGAGGCCTCTCAAATGAGTGCCGATTCGCTGGCTCGCATCCGAAGCGTCATGGATTCCAAGCAGCTCTCCGTGCCCGCCCAACCCAAGCACCCTGCCGGCGGCGATGTGCGATTTGAGGACGTGAGCTTTACCTATGAGGGCGCCGAAGCGCCTGCCGTCAACCATGTGAGTTTTAGCGTTTCCGCGGGGAGCACCCTCGCCCTGGTGGGTCCTTCGGGCGGCGGTAAGTCAACCTGCGCAAGCCTGATCCCGCGTTTTTGGGATGTTTCCTCGGGTCGAGTGCTTGTAGGCGGTGTGGACGTTCGCGATATGGATCCGCACGAGCTTATGGACCAGGTCGCCTTCGTGTTCCAGACCAACCAGCTGTTCCGACAAACACTTGCCGATAACGTGCGCGCCTCCAAGCCCACGGCCACTGACGACGAAGTGCGTGCGGCCCTCTCTGCAGCTCAGTGCGACGACATTGTGGCCAAGCTCCCACAGGGCATCAATACCATGCTCGGTGCCGGCGGAGCATATCTTTCGGGCGGCGAGGTCCAGCGCGTGGCACTCGCCCGCGCGATCCTTAAAGACGCGCCTATCGTGGTGCTCGATGAGGCCACGGCGTTTGCCGATCCCGAGAACGAAGCGCTCATCCAGCGCGCCTTTAGCAAGCTGGCGGCGGGTCGCACGGTCATTATGATTGCGCACCGACTCTCGACTGTGGTGGGCGCAGACCAAATCGTGGTGCTCAACCAGGGCAGCGTGCAGGAGTCGGGTACCCATGCCGAGTTGCTGTCCCAAAATGGCCTGTATGCCAAGATGTGGGCCGAATACGAACAGGCCGCGAGCTGGAAAATCACTGCGGCGACCGCGGATGCCGCCGTCACGAAGGGGGGCGAGGCCTAAATGTTCGCCTCATTCCAAAAGAAGTATTTCCTATCCGATAAAGGCGTCGCCGGCGTAAAACGCGGCATTTTCTGGACCACGCTCACCAATCTCATTACCATGGCCGGCATGGGCTTTTTATTCCTGGTTATGGCCGGCTTTGTCGAGCATCTCGTCAGCGGCGCCGACCTGCCGGATGCCCTGCCGATCGTGGGCGGCCTCCTGGTCTTTTTCGTGTTGCTCTTTGCCTCTAACTGGCAGCAGTATTACTACACCTACTGCATCTTTTACGAGGAGTGCGGCAAGCAGCGCATGGAGATCGCCGAGCGCCTGCGCAAACTGCCGCTGTCGTTTTTTGGTCGTCGTGATCTGGCCGATTTAACCGAGACCATCATGGGTGACGTCCAGGCCATGGAGCACGCCTACAGCCACGTGCTGGGAGAGCTTTGGGGTGCCATCATCGCAAGCGCCATTGTGTTCGTGGCGTCGCTGTTCTTTTGCTGGCAGCTGGCGATCGCGGCGTTTTGGAGCGTTCCCGTGGCCTTTGCCGTGCTGTATCTAACGCGCGGCCCCATAACTCCGGTGTTCGATCGTGTGCGCGCCGAGAAGGTCAAGGTTACCGAGGCAATTCAAGAGACGCTCGACTGCGTTCGCGAGATCCGCGCCACCAACCAGGAGGCCCATTATCTTGAGGGACTCAACGTTGTGATCGATGCCGAGGAGCGCGAGACCACCAAGGGTGAGCTCGCTAACGGGCTTTTGGTTAACTCCGCCTTTGCCATCCTGCGTCTGGGCATTGCCACCACGCTGGTCACGGGTGCCGCGATGGTCGCCTCCGGGCAGGTCGACTTTTTGGTGCTGTATGCCTTCCTGCTTATGGTGAGCCGTATCTATGCGCCCTTTGACCAGGCGTTAATGTTAATGTCCGAGCTGTTTGCCGCCGAGTCCTCTGCCAAGCGCATGCGTTCCATCATGGAAGAGCCTGTGGCGCGGGGCAGCGAGATATTTGAGCCCGTGGGCCACGATGTGGTGTTCGATCACGTGGCATTTGGCTATGGTGCAGGCATCGACGGACGCGCCGGCGAGAAAGTTCTTACCGATGTGAGCTTTACCGCCAAGGAAGGCGAAGTTACGGCGCTGGTCGGTCCTTCGGGTTCCGGCAAGTCTACGGTGAGCCGCCTGGCCGCACGCTTTTGGGATGCCACCGAAGGCACGGTCACCGTGGGTGGCGTGGATGTTGCGAGCGTTGATCCCGAGGTGCTGCTGCGCGACTACGCCATTGTGTTTCAAGACGTGCTGCTCTTTGACGACACGGTTATGGGAAACATCCGCCTCGGGCGTCGTGATGCCACCGATGAGGAAGTGCTTGCGGCCGCGCGTGCCGCCAACTGCGACGAGTTTGTGAGCCGCATGTCGCAGGGCTACGACACCATGATCGGAGAGAACGGCTCCAGGCTGTCCGGCGGCGAGCGCCAGCGCATCTCCATCGCCCGCGCGCTGCTCAAAGACGCGCCCATCGTGCTGTTGGACGAGGCGACGGCAAGCTTGGATGTGGAGAACGAGACCGTGGTACAACAGGCACTCTCCCGTCTGCTTGCAGGTAAAACGGTTATCGTAATTGCCCACCGTATGCGTACGGTGGAAAATGCCGACAAAATCGTTGTGCTCAAGGATGGTGTGGTTGCCGAGCAGGGCACTCCGACGCAGCTCAAGGCGGCAGGTGGAGAATTTGCCCGTATGGTCGCACTGCAAAAGGAAGCGGCTGCCTGGCAGCTGTAGGAATATGACAAAGGGACAGTCCCTTTGTCATATTGAGTTCACCCCCATAGTTTCCAAAAAGTTAACCTTTGTTGACCTCAATAGTTAGATAAACTAAACTATTTTCCAAAAGTGTGCTCGAGCAAACTTGTTTACTCGGGTGCTGAGGCACCGTGCCGCGTCCAATGCGGCAAAAGGGAGAAGCAACATGAAGAAGTCGACGTTCAATACCCTGCTTGTCGGTGGCGGTTTTCTGCTCGGCACGGCCGGCATCAAGCTGCTTACCAGCGCTCCGGTCAAGAATGCCTGCGTGCAAGGTATCGCGTGCGGCATGCGCATCAAGAACTGCTACCAGGACATGGTCGAGCAGGCCAAGGCTAATGTCGACGACATGATTGCCGAGGCTGCCTACATTACCCAGAGCGAGGCCGCTGCTGACGAGGCAGCCGAGTAACGCTCCCGGGCACAAACTATGAGATTCTCGATTATTAGCGAGATCCCCGGCAGGACCCGTCTTCAATTGGCGGGTCCTGTGCCAGAGAGCGATCTCGATGCACTTCTTAAGCTCAGCGGTGATATCGACGGCGTGCATAAGGTGCGCGTGTATGGCCGTATTGGCCAGATGGCGCTGGAGTACGACGAGCCGCGCCGCGCGAGCGTGCTCGACGCCTTGGGCGCACTCGATGCTCAAGCTATCGCCGATGCCAAGTCGGGCTACGTGATGCAACTCGAGCCGCGCAAGCACAAACTCGTTATGGACCTGGCGACACTCGTCGGCGCCCACTACGCGCGCCGCTGGTTCTTGCCGACGCCTCTGCGTGCGCTGTTTGTCGTGGCCGGTTACATGGCATTTTTGCGTGCTGCCCTTCATGAGCTGGCGCAGCCGCGTCTGACCGTTCCTGTGCTCGACGCTTCGGCCATCGGCATCTCGTTTGTCAAACGCGACGTCGACACCGCGGGCCAGACGATGTTCCTGCTCAACGTGGGCGAGCTGCTCGAGGACTACACCCGCGCCATGAGCGAAAACGAGCTCATCAACTCGCTGCTCGACGTGCCCGATAAGGCACAAAAAGTGGTCGGCGACACCGAGGTAAGCGTTGCCGCCACCGAGCTCGAGCCCGGCGATCTGGTCGCCGTACGCACTGGCATGTCCATCTGCATCGACGGTGTTGTCGAGCAGGGGAGCGCTATGGTCAACCAGGCGACCCTGACTGGCGAGCCGCTGGCCGTCGAGCGCAGCGTGGGCGACGACGTGTTCGCCGGTACCGTCGTGGAAGACGGCAGCATCTTGGTGCGCGTGCGTGCCAACACGGCGCAGACCAAGCTCCGCTCGATCGTCTCGCTCGTGCAGACGGCCGATTCGCTCAAGTCCGAGGGCCAGTCGCATATGGAGGACCTTGCCAACAAGATCGTCCCGTGGAACTTCCTGCTCGCGGGCTTGGTTGCGCTTACCACCCGCAGCCTCATCAAGACCTCAGCGGCGCTGATGGTCGACTACTCGTGTGCACTCAAGCTCACGGGTTCCGTTGCCGTCATGACCGCTATGAGCGATGCTGCCAAGATGGGCGTTATGGTCAAGGGCGCAAAGTACTTTGAGTCGTTTGCCAAGGCCGATACCATTGTGTTTGATAAGACCGGTACGCTGACCGAGGCGCAGCCGCGCCTAGCTTGCGTGCTGACGACCGATGGTTGGAGCGAGGACGAGGTCCTGCGCCTTTCCGCTTGCTTGGAGGAGCATTTCCCTCATCCGGTGGCGCGTGCCGTGGTCAACGCCGCCGGTGTGTGGGGTGACGTGCTCCATAACCAGCTG
>CABQNA010000028.1 GCA_902465425.1 uncultured Collinsella sp. | reverse complement strand
TGATGATGGCGCCCATCATGATGACGGCACGGTCGCCAATCTCGACGCGGTCGCGGATGATCGCGCCCGGCTCGATGCGGGCGTTGATGCCCTTAAGGTCGAGCATGGGCACGGCGGAGTTGCGGCAATCGTTCTCCACGTCGTAGTAATCGATGGAATCGGCGTTGGCGTCCAGGATGGCCTTAAGCTCATCCCAGTCGCCAAAGACGGTCTTGCCGCGACGACCGCCGTAGACATGTGCGTCGCCCCAAGCAACCTTCATGCCCGGCTTCTCGCGCACGTACAACTTGACGGGCGTCTTTTTGGGCGCGGTGGCGATGTAGTTGATAATCTCCTGTGCATCCATCTCGGCTGCGTTACTCATTTGCTATCTCTCCTTTGGGCGGATTCGGTTGACACCTGGTTAGACAAACATGACCTGGTCGAACGTATAGAAGCCGGGTTCGCGGGTGACGAGCTTCTGCGCGGCTGCCAAGGCGCCGTTGACAAAGATCTGACGACTCGTGGCGCGGTGGGTGAGCGTGACCTCCTCGTCCTGGCCGAAAAAGCTTACCTCGTGCACGCCGGCGACGGTGCCGCCGCGCAGCGAGTGCATACCGATCTCCTTGGGGTCACGCGCGCCGCACATGCCCTCGCGGCCATAGACGGGGTGGTAGCCTGCCTCGGGCTCGGCCTCGACTACGGCGTCGAGCAGCAGCTTGGCGGGGCATCGACCTTTTGGTTGTGGTGCGTCTCGACGATTTCGCAGTCAAAGCCGGGCAGCTCGCGTGTAGCCTGCGCTACCAGATGGCGCAGGGCTGCGGTACCGATGGAGTAATTGCCCGAGTGCATAACGCGGGTGTTCTGGCCCAGCTCACGCAGGCGGTCCATCTGCTCGGGGGTGTAGCCTGTGGTGCCTGAGACCAATGCCGCGCCCGTGCGCTCGACATAGGCGACGACGGCGTCGAAGGTCGCGACGTTCGAGAAGTCGATAATCACATCGGCAGCCGGTGCGTTCTCGAGCTTGCTCAAATCGAAGCCAATCTGGGCCACGATATCAAAAACGGGTTGACCGGCGGCGTCGACAACGCCCTCGGCGGTGGTGCGGATGAGCGAGCCCATGCGGCCCGTTCCCATAATGACGGTCTTAATCAAGCAGACCAGCTCCCTTCAGAGCATCGGTAAGTGCGGCTCGCGTGTCGTCTGCCATGGGGCACAGCGGCATACGGTAGTTTGCCTCGATCATGCCCATCTGGGCGAGCGCTTCCTTGACGGGGATGGGGTTGACCTCGCTAAAGAGGGCATTGATGAGCGGCTGGCCAGCAATCTGGATATCGCGGGCGCGTGCCACGTCACCGTCCAGATAGGCGCGGCACATGTCGTGCACGAGCTGCGGCTGAACATCGGCCCACACGCTGATGGTGCCCGAGGCGCCCAGGCTCATGAGCGGTACGGTAAGCGCGTCCTCGCCCGAGTACATGCGGAAGTCGTCTGACAGCAGGTGGGCGATCTTGGCCGCGTAGGCGACGCTGCCCGAGGCCTCCTTAATACCCATGATGTTGGGGTGCGCGGCCAGGCGTTCTACGTTGCGCTCGCTGATGCCGCAGCCACAGCGGCCGGGGATGTTGTACAGGATGCAGGGGATGTCCACGGCATCGGCGACGGTCTTAAAGTGCTGATAGATACCCTCTTCATTGGACTTGTTGTAGTAGGGGGTGATGAGCAGCAGACCGTCGGCGCCCAGGCCCTGATAGGTGAGCGACTTGGTGAGCATGGTCTGCGTGGAGTTGGAGCCCGAGCCGGCAATAACGGGGACGCGTCCTGCAACATGCTTGACCACAGCGGCGACGACGGAGTTGTCCTCGTCATCGGTCATCGTGGCACTCTCACCGGTGGTGCCCAGGGTGAGGATGGCGTCAGAGCCATTTTGCAGGTGGAAATCGATAAGGCGCTCAAGCGCGTCAAAGTCGACACTGCCGTCCTTTTTAAACGGCGTGACAAGGGCGACGATTGAGCCCTCGAGATTGCGGATATCCATGTTCTTCTCCTTCGCTTCCGCGATCTGGACGCGTTTGTTCCATTGGGCGGCGACTGCTAGGCGCTCGTCCTGAGCGCGACGGCGGGCGCTTTCGGCGCGCGATTTGGCCAGCAGCTCGCGGCCGCACGGCAGCACGTCGAGCGTGGCAAAGTAATCGCCCGGGCGCTCGGCGCGGCGAATGAGGTCTGCCGAGCCATCGGGGCGCAACAGGACCTCGGCGGAGCGCAGGCGGCCGTTGTAGTTGTAGCCCATAGAGTGGCCATGCGCGCCGGTGTCATGAATCACGAGCAGGTCGCCCATGTCGATATGCGGAAGCTCGCGGTCGATGGCGAACTTGTCGTTGTTCTCGCACAGATTGCCCGTGATGTCGTAGGTGTCCGTGACGGGCGCTGTGGTCTTGTCGTCGCCACCCGGCTGGCCCATCACCGTAATGTGGTGGTAGGCGCCATACATGGCAGGACGAATCAGATCGACGGTGCTTGCGTCCACGCCGATATAGTCCTTGTAGATCTGCTTCTCGTGGATGGCCTTGGTGACCAGGCATCCGTAGGGGCCCATCATAAAGCGACCCATCTCGGTGCAGATCGCCACATCGCCCATGCCGGCGGGGACCAGAATCTCGTCGTAGGCTGCGTGTACGCCCTCACCGATGGCGTGAATGTCGTTAGTCTGCTGCTCGGGCAGGTAGGGGATACCCACACCGCCGGACAGATTGATAAAGGCGACATGTGCGCCGGTCTCGCGCTCCAGGCGCACGGCAAGTTTAAAGAGGATGCGTGCGAGCTTGGGATAGTAGCCGTTAGTGACGGTGTTGCTGGCAAGGAAGGCATGGATGCCAAAATTCTCGGCGCCCTTGGCCTTGAGCATGCGGAAGGCCTCAAAGAGCTGCTCGGTGGTCATGCCATATTTGGAGTCGCCCGGGTTGTCCATGATGCCGTTGGAGAGTTGGAACAGGCCGCCTGGATTAAAACGGCAGCTGACCGTTTTGGGGATGGGCCCCGCAACACGCTCAAAGAACTCGATGTGGCTGATGTCGTCAAAGTTGACGATGGCACCCAGCTTGTTGGCGAGCTCAAAGTCGGCAGCCGGCGTGTCGTTGGAAGAGAACATGATGTCGTGTCCCGTGATGCCCAGCGAGCGGGCGATCATGAGTTCGGTATAGCTCGAGCAATCGCAGCCGCAGCCGTATTCGTTGAGAATGGAGATGAGCGCCGGGTTGGGGTTGGCCTTGACGGCAAAGTATTCCTTAAAGCCCGGGTTCCATGCAAAGGCGTCGCGCACTTCTTGCATGTTGCGGCGGATGCCTGCCTCGTCGTATAGATGAAACGGCGTGGGGAACTGCTCGACGATATGCTCGAGTGTCTCCTTGTCCACAAACGGCTGCTTGGCCGCATATGCCTCGTTGGGGGTCAATGCCATGTCCCGTAAACCTCGCTATCCAGACGGCGCCATCTGCGCATCGAATCCGCATAGCGTGGACCCAATGTCCGGATAGCGCTCCCGCATTGCTGCAGACAGTCCTGTGGGTGTTTCCCACAGGCCCACCAGGTTGTTCGTGCCCGAAAAACCCAGTTCGGCGGGTTTCGCCTCCCCACGGGGTCAAAGCCTGCCGGCTCGCCCGCGGCTCTTCGTGCCCGCGCCTCTATCAAGTGGTAAAGACCCTATCACGTTGCACTTTACCAAACAAGAGTATTCGTATATAACGTTTAAAAAATGCAGCAATATGCTGGAAACATGTGTGCCACAATCCTGTATCACAATAAGTTGCAACAGATGTGCCTCACGAAGGGATTCTCTATGACCGAGCTCCAAGAACTCCGTCGCTATCGCCGCGATCTCCATCGCATTCCGGAGCTCGATTTCGATCTTCCGCAGACTATCGCCTATATCGAGGGCGTGTTGGCGCCGCTCGCTTGCGAGGTGATCCATCCGTGTCCCAGCTGCGTCTGCGCTTTCTTCGACGCTGGCGTTGGTGCCGCGCGTGCCACGGCGATTCGCGCCGATATGGATGCGCTGCCCATCGCGGAGGCGACGGGAGCGGCCTTTGCCTCGATCCATCCCGGCAAGATGCACGCTTGCGGACATGACGGACACATGGCTATGGCGCTTGCCGCCGCGACCTTTGTCGACCGTACGATTCGCGAGCAGCCGGGTTCACTTAAGCGCAACGTGCTTTTTGTGTTCCAGCCTGCCGAGGAAACGACCGGTGGCGCCAAGACGGTGTGCGAGAGCGGCGTGTTCGAGCGCTACGGGGCGGATCGCATCTTCGGCTTCCATGTGTGGCCCGATCTGCTCGCCGGCACGTTGGCGAGCTGCTCCGGTCCGTTGCTGGCGCGTTCGAGTGAGACGCACATTCATATTCACGGGACGAGCATCCATATCGCTAAGACCTATGGCGTTCCGGTCGAGGAGTCGCACGATGCAGCGCTGGCGGCTGCCAAGTTCTTGGTTGCCGAGCGCGAACTGATGGATGAGTTGGGTGCCGACGAGCCCTGTATCGGTAAGTTTGGTCTGCTGCAGGCCGGTACGGTTTGCAACGCGGTGGCGGGGGAGGCCCATGTGGCCGGAAGCCTGCGTGTGTTTACGGACGACATGTTCGACCGGGCGCGCGAAGGCGTGCGCCGCGTGCTGGACGATGCCTGTGCCGCAACGGGCTGCACGTATGATCTCGACTTTGCCGAGGGCTATCCGCCGGTCGACAACGACCCCGAGTTGTTTGCCAGCGTCGCGCCTGCCTTGCCCGGGCTGCAGCTTGTGGAGGAACCGCTGCTGATCGCCGAGGATTTCGCGTTCTATCAACGCCATCTGCCGGGCGTGTTTTTCCTGCTGGGCACGGGTATGCCAGAGGACCAAGACAACCCGAGTGATTCGGATGGCTGCCCCGCCTATGCCACAAGCGCTCTGCATACCGATAGCATGCTCTTCGACGAGGAAATCCTACTCAAAGGCCTCGATGTCTATAAACGATTGCTTTTGCTTGACTAAGGCGCGAAGGACAATTTGTTCTAGAAAACACGAACAAACGTACGATATAATAGAGATGTAAGTCTATAGAAACGTTTGACGTTACTAACGTAAGGCGATACTATGATTGCATCGTATAAAGATGAGGATACCGAACGCTTTGCCATGGGTGTGCGGGTCAGGAGGTTCGTGCCCTTTGAGCGTGTTGCGTTGAGGAAGATTCGCCAACTGCAGGTTTGCGCTTCGCTTGATGATCTTCGCGTTCCACCGGGCAACCGCCTGGAAGCTTTGAAGGGCGATCGTGCCGGTCAATATAGCATCCGTGTTAACGAGCGCTATCGGGTCTGTTTTGAGTGGAGACAGGAGATGGCTTGGAATGCCGAAATCGTCGATTATCACAAGTGATGAGACTTCGGCCGATTTGCTGTCGCCGGTGACTCCTGGTGAGCTTCTCAAAGAGGAGTTTCTTGTTCCCATGGGCATTTCTCAATATCGCCTTGCGAAAGAGACCGGGATTCCGGCTCAGCGTATCGGGCAGATTGTCTTGGGAAAACGTCGCGTGACGGCCGACACCGACCTCCGTCTTTGCCGTTATTTTGGCCTGACGGATGGTTATTGGCTGCGCGCTCAGGTGGCGTTTGACCTTGAGGCCGAGAAAAGGCGGATCGAACCGGAACTCGATAAGATCGTTCCTGTTCAGCAGGCCATCGCACTGTAGTGCTCAAAGATGATGGGGGGTGGCGATGAGGCGACGCCGACAGTCTTCCGTATATAGTCCGGGTGGATGCGGGTGTGGCTTGCTACTGCTTCCGGTTATTGCTGTGAGCATTGGCGTGATGCTTGCGCTTGCCGGGTTGGCCGCGGCGGCGCTCGTGCTGCTGATTGTGGCCATTGGCGTGACGGTCTGGCTGTGCCGTTCTCGCGAGCAACGTCGTGCCGATGGTAAGACCAATGTTGGATGGGTCGTCTTCTTGATCATTGCGTACCCGCTGAGTGTCAGCTACCTGGTGTTCTTTGTCCTGTTGATGATCAGTGCCTTTACCGGGGAATCCGTCACGGTGGGTTGATGCACTGCCAGCAGACGGTCGCGCAAAGTGCGTTTGCTTGGCGTTTGGATAACTGCATTGGCCGTTTACCGCAACCTTAGCTCTCAGCTAATGAATTCAAATTTAATCCTTCCTACGATGTGCTGTGTGCCGGCGCGGTAGCCGGATCGTAGGAAGGATGCATGATGAATAAGCTCGAAAACGAAGTGCTGCTGAGCCGTCGCGCTGCACTTGGCGCATTCGCCACCGTCGCTTTGGGGACTGCCGGTCTTCTTGCCGGTTGTGGTAGCGACAAGGCGACCGTCACCGAGGATGCCGGCGATGGTGACAAGAAGGAAGAGACGAAGCAGGAAGAGCAGCCTACGACTGACCTGGCGGTTGGTACGACGGTGACCACGGCTGCCGGTCTTTCCGTCGTCGTCGATTCCGTCCAGCCCGGCCTCACAAATTATGACGGTTCGACCATGACGGGCATTCACGTCACGTACGTCAACAATGGCGATGAGGGCGCAGATTACAATATCTACGACTGGAAGGGCGAGGACGCCAACGGTGCTCAGCAGAACCAGGGTTATTACAGCGAGGGCTCCGATGAACTGCAGTCTGGTACCCTTGCCGCCGGCGGTTCCGTGGCGGGCAATATCTACTTTGATGGTGACATCAAGAAGGCTCTCTATTTTGCCAACGTGTTTGATAAGTCTGCCGCTGCAAGCTGGGTGCTGGCCTAACATGTCGCTACCGTTGCGCCGTATGGGAGGTGAGGTCGTATGCCCGAGAAAAAGCTGACGGACGAGTTACTCAATGAACTCCTCGACGCGCCAAACATCGATGGCTATATCAAAGAACACGACTTTGCCGCCCCGTCGCTTTCGGATTACTTAAAGCAGTTGCTGCAAGAGAAGGGGCTCGAGCGTTCGCGCGTGGTGCGTATGGCCGACCTCAATGAGACTTTTGGTTATCAGATTTTTACCGGTGCGCGGCATCCGAGCCGCAACAAGGTGCTGCAGATTGCCTTTGCAATGGCGTTGACGCTCAAGGAGACCAACCGCGCCCTGACGGCTGCCGGAGTGAGCGTCCTCAACTGCAAGGACCGTCGCGATGCAATCATTATCTTTTGCATCGACCGTGGCTGTAGCCTCCAAAAGGTCAATGAAGAGCTGTACCGCTTTGGCGAGGAAACGGTGAGTTAGTGGCCGATGGCTGAGCCGGCGGTGTCACCAGAACAACCATGCGAACGAACGGGGTGCGGACACCATGGGGTGTCCGCACCCTGCGTTATGATGGACGCTATGGATACTCAGAGCCCAACATATTCCGATGACGAGCTGACTGTTTCGCTTGTCGAGCATTTGGCGTCGCTCGACCGCGATGACAGCTATCGTGTGGAGCGCGTGCTCAAACTTTCGGATGTAGAGACGACCGAACTCGTCAATTTTGAGGGCTCTGGCGGCGGGTCTCTCGGTCCTTTTGTCCGCAAGCGCATCGATGCTTCGGCGCAGATTGGCGGGGCCTACGAGCGCCTGTTTGCGGCTCAGCGGGCCGGACGCCGTTTTGAACACTTACCCCGGATTGTCGATTGCCGCCGTGCGGGCGAGGAGCTCGATGTGGTGATGGAATATGTCGAAGGCGAGACGCTCGAGGCGCTCGTGGGGCGCCTGGGCGCGACGCCCGATTATGCCCGCGAGCTGTATCCCGTTCTGTGTGAAGCGGTGGGCGAGCTGCATGCTGGTTTTGCAGCTGCGGGGGAGCCAGGGGTACCGGTAATTCACCGCGACCTTAAACCCTCGAACATCATCGTATCGGGCGTGAGATACGCGACCGATGCCGGCATGACCTTTTCCTCGCTGGTGATTATTGATCTGGGAATTGCGCGCGTTTGGCGCGATGGCGCCGACGCCGACACCGTCAAGTTTGGCACGCGTTCCTATGCGCCGCCCGAGCAGTTTGGGTTTGGGCAGACGAGCGTTCGCAGCGATATTTACGCGCTTGGCGCGCTGCTGTTCTTTTGTCTGACGGGGGCTGATCCCAAACCGGGGCGGGACATACGTGAGCAATGCGAGGCGCATGGCATTCCTGTTCCGCTGGCGGATGTGATTTGCATGGCGATGGCGCTCGATCCCGCCAAGCGCTTTGCGAGCGCAAAGGCACTGGGGCATGCTGCGCGTGCGGCATATGAGCTATGTCTCCCCGCACCGTCGCCCGTGACCTTTTCTGCTGCCAGTGTGCCCCAGGTCGCGGCGTCACAGGTGCAGCGGGTACAGCAGCCGGTTGCCCTCTCGCTTCCGTCTTCTGCAAACCGGCGTTCGATCGTCTCTCCCGTGACGTCCAAATGTGCGCGTCTGCTCTCGCGTATCCCCGAGCCCGTGGGGCGTATATGGAATGGATGCGTCTATGCGACAACATTGTTGCTGCTGATGGGCAGCCATTTTGCGGTATTTACGCCGACGGGCGAAAACCGAAACTATCCAACGTGGTTTTTGGCACTTGAGTATTTCTTTATGGTCGATGGCCTGGTGCTGCTCATTACATTCGGAATGCTCGACCGGCGTAGGCTTCGACGTCGTTTTCCCGTTCTCGATCGGTATCGGGGGAGTGCTTTTGTCGAGCTATGGTTCAAGGCGCTCGGGTTTATGTTTGCCGTCATGTGCGTCGTCGTTGTTATCGGTAACGCGACCGGTGTCGTCTCTTAGATAATCGAAAGGGGCCCCGTCTGGGGCCCTTTGCAGTTGCACTTAAATACGGTTCATTTGATTGGCGACCTTGTTGTACCAGTCCTGCCACGTGGGCGGGCAGTACTTCTTGGCGGCTGCCGGGGTAAGCGTGGAGCCATAGTTGGCGCCCAGGTAGGCAACGTGGGCAGAGACGCTCTCGCTCCAGCTGCCAAAGCTACGCCAACCGCCGCCGCGGGCACTCCAGCCCCAGGCGTTATAGGAGCCGGCGCAATAGAGGCCCTTGCTGCTCTCGATGCAGGCGATGGCGGGGGACCAACGGGGATCGACGCCGGTATTCCATGCGGCAACGGCAAAGTTGTAGCCCTGGCCTGCCATAGGGGAGCCGGCAAGGTAGTTGTCGATGCGGCTCGTCCACTCGTTAATGAACGAGTCGTAATCGGAATTGCCGCTGTTGGGGCTGTTCGGCGTGGTGTCGATGGTGGTGTTGGAGTTGGTGGCCTGACTGTTGGAGTTATTGCCACTCACGCCGGTACCCGAGAGCTTCTCGGCGGCAGCGGCCTTGTCGGCCTCGAGCTTTGCCAGCTCGGCGGCATTTTCCTGCTCGGCCTTTGCCTGCGCCTCGCTGCGGAGCTGCTGAGCCTGCGCCAGCGCGTCCTCGGCATTCTTTTGCTCGCCCTCGAGCTGAGACTTGGCCTGATCGAGCTCGGTTTTGTTCTTGTTAAGCTCTTCGATCTCGTCGACGCTCGAGCTCGTAATCTGGTTGGTGTATTTGCAGGTGGTGATAAAGTCGCCCAAGCTCTGCGTGTTCACCAGGAAGCTCACGATGGGGCTGGTGCCCTTCTGGTACTTATACAGATCGCGCATGGCGGAGCTTGCCTTGGCCTGCTGCTCGGGTAGCTCGGCCTCAATCTTATCGATGTTCGCCTCATTGGAGTCGATCTGCTTCTGCAGATCCTCGAGCTTGGTTCGGGCGTCGTTGTAGGCGCTCGTAGCGTCCTCGATTTTTTTCTGGGCGGCGGAAAGCTGATCCTGCGTTGCCTGCGAGGCGGCATAGGCCGCGACGGGGGAGAGCATCGGCGTGGCCGTCAGCGCGACGGCGAGCGCGGCGCTCGTGATGATACGAGCCGGCTTCGACGCGACGAGCGCTGCGGTGCGATGGTTCGAATGCTGCATCCAGTCCCTCTGCAATCAATCGTAGGTTATTGGTCGAGGTGTATTCTACTACTGCTTTCGACCTCAACTTGAACCTTAAAGGTTCTAAAGGGTCAAGTTGAACTTGAGGTTTTGGCCTTGACCTGCAGTTATAGTGAATTGTTAAGAAACCATAGAGTTCAACTTTAACGTTACGGAACCCTGCGGGCTCGATCATAAGCGCCTGCTTGCCATAGATATGGTGGAACTTTGGGAAGCGGCAGTTTGGCACGCTAGAATGAATCAGTTGCACAAAGACCGCCCGTCGTGTGGGCAGTTCTAGATAGGAAGTTTCCATGGCATTGCAGTTTACAGAGCGCGAGTTTATTCCCGTGCTGCTCGGCGGCGACATCAACGCATATTCGGTGGCGCGCGCTTTCTACGAGGAGTATCAGGTTAAGAGCCTGGTCTTTGGCAAGTACCAGACCGGCCCCGCGTATCGCAGCCAAATTATCGATTACACGCCCAACGTGGATATCGATACCATGCCGGTCATGATCGAAACCGTTAACGACGTCGCACAGGCCAATCCTGATAAGAAGATTATTCTCATGGGCTGCGGCGACAACTATGTCGCGCTTGCCGCGCAGGCTCAGGACGCCGGCGCGCTTGCCTCGAACGTCGTCGCGCCCTATGCACCCTACAGCATGCTCGAGCAGTGCCAGAAGAAGGAGATCTTCTACGAGCTGTGCGAGAAGCACGGTGTGCCGTATCCGCATACGTTTACCTTTACCATGGCGATGCTCAACGCTCAGGGTGAGGCTCCCGCCGAGGTGCTCGACCAGATCGACTTCCCCTTCCCGATGATTCTGAAGCCCTCTGACGGCATCATGTGGTGGGAGCACGAGTTCGAGGGTCAGAAGAAGGCCTACGAGATTGCCGATCGCGCCGAGCTGGAGCAGGTCATTCGCGATGTGTACGCCAGTGGCTACACCGATGACCTGATTTTGCAGGATCGCGTGCCCGGCAACGACGAGTACATGCGCGTGCTCACCAGTTATTCCGACCGCAACGGCAAGGTCCGCATGATGTGCCTGGGCCACGTGCTGCTCGAGGAGCATCAGCCCCATGGTGTCGGCAACCACGCCTGCATCATCACTGAGCCCAACGACGAGCTCATGGGTGGCGTGCGCAAGCTGCTTGAGGACCTTAAGTTTACGGGCTTCTCCAACTTCGACGTTAAGTACGACCAGCGCGATGGTTCGTTTAAGTTCTTCGACTTCAACACGCGTCAGGGCCGCAGTAATTACTATGTCACCAATAGTGGCTTTAACGTTGCTAAATACGTGGTAGATGAGTACGTCTATAACCGTCCGTTTGAGCCGGAGTTTGTGACGGCGCAGGACGAGGCGCTGTGGATGGTCGTTCCTATGGGCGTCGTTGACAAGTATGTCAAGGACCCCGAGCTGCGTGCGAAGGCACATCGTCTGGCCAAAGAGGGCAAGGCCGCCGATCCTTCTTTTATGAAGGGTGATTTTGTCTTTAACCGTTGGTTGCGCATGTGGCACACCAAGCTGCGTCACTTTAAGCTGTTCAAGACGTATTACAAGTAGATGAGCGCGGCGCCCGCCCGGTTTGCATCGGACGGGCGCGGGTATGATACGCGCAATTGCATGGGCGTCACCAAGGAGGCGGCGATGGAAAAGCTGGGAGTTATCGGCGGCATGGGCGCCGAGGCCACGTCGTATTACTACGACCAGGTGGTACGTCATACGGCTGCTACCTGTGATCAGGAGCATATCGACATGGTGGTACTTTCCAAGTCGACCATGCCCGACCGTACGCTGGCCATCAAGACTGGCGAGCATGCCGAGCTGCTGGCGACCATGAAGGAGTGCGCTCAGGCACTCGAGACGCTGGGCTGCGCGCACATAGCGATTCCCTGCAACACGTCGCACTACTTCTACGATCAGATTCAGTCGTTTACCAAGGTGCCGATTATCCACATGCCGCGCGAGTCGGTGCGCTATGCTCTGGCCGGCGCGGTGATGGGGGAGTGCGAGTTCGACCCCAACCTGAGTATGCCGGCCGAG
>CABQNA010000027.1 GCA_902465425.1 uncultured Collinsella sp. | reverse complement strand
CCCACGGCTCAAAACGTTGAGGCCAATGTCCATAAGACCGAATGGATGGCCCTCAACACCATCGCCGCGCTGCTGATTCTGTGCTGCGTGGCGTTCCCGGTTATCTCGAGCGGTCTGGTGTCGCCTTACCTCGCCATGGTGTTTGGCCGCGTGCCGTACGTTATTGGCAAGGACGCCATGTATCTGATGGTGGTTATCGTGGCTTTTATCGCCGTGGTGCTGCTGACTTCATTCCGCGTGAGCAACAAGCCGCACGTCAACGTGTACCTTTCGGGTGTGGGAACCGACAAATATCGCCATTTCCGCGGCTCGATGGGACACGAGGTGAAGGCCGAAAAGCGCAATTGGTACTCGGAGGACGCCCTTGGCGAGAAGCGTATTGGCCCCGCGGGCAGCGTCGTGTGCTGCAGCATTATCTTGTTTGCGCTGCTGTGTTGCGCGTGGATTGGGCCCGAGCGGCTTGCCATGAGTGCGCCCTCGGTGCTGCGCGGTAAGTATTTCGAAGGCTCGGGCGTCGTGGGCATATTTATTGGTACCGTGGTGTTTGCCCTGCTGGCGCCGCTTGTGGGCGGCCTGATCGACGGTCTTGACCGTAAGCTTTCGGCTCGCATGCAGGGCCGCGTGGGCCCGCGCCTGCTGCAACCCTTCTACGATGTGGCCAAGCTCCTGCGCAAGGCCCCCGCCAGCGTAAACACCATGGACGACACCTACATGGCGTGCGCGCTCATCTTTACCGTGGTGGGCGGCGGCATCTTTGTGTCGGGCTCCAACACACTGCTGTGCGCCTTTATGGTGACGCTCGCCGCGATCTTTGTGGTGCTGGCGTCCGCCTCGACGCAAAGCCCGTTTGCCCAGGTTGGCGCCGATCGCGAGCTGCTGCAGGTCATGAGTTACGAGCCCGCCGTTCTGCTGATGAGCGTGGGCCTGTACCTTGCCACCGACAGCTTCGATTCCATCGCCGTGACGGGGCAGTCGGTCCCCATCATCGTGTACAGCGCACCCATTTTCCTCGCGTTGCTCGCGGTGCTTACCATCAAGCTGCGCAAGTCGCCGTTTGACCTTTCGTACTCGCATCACGCGCATCAGGAGATCGTCCAGGGCGTCGCCACCGAGATGAGCGGCGGCACGCTGGCCAAGATGACCCTTATGCACTGGTGCGAGACCGTGCTGTTTTTGATGTGGGTGGGCATGTTCTTTGTTTGGGACAACCCCGTGAGCTGGGTTGTAGCCCTGGTCGTGATGGCCGCGACGTATTTTGTCGAGGTCCTGATCGACAACACCTTCGCACGCAGCACCTGGCGCAGCTGCTTTAGGCTCGGATGGGGCGTGGCGCTGGTGTTTGGCCTGCTCAACCTTATGCCCATCCTCGTCGACGTATTTATTTAGGAGGCGGCATCCATGGATCATAAAATGTCGCGCTCGCCGTGGGTTATTCATTACGACGGTTCGAGCTGCAACGGATGCGATATCGAGGTGCTGGCCTCGCTCACGCCGCTGTTCGATGCGGAGCGCTTTGGCGTGGTCAATACCGGCAACCCCAAGCATGCGGATATCTTTTTGGTGACGGGGTCGGTCAACGCGCAGAATCTGCCCGTCGTGCGCCAGATTTACAACCAGATGCTCGAGCCCAAGTGTGTGGTGGCCTGCGGTATCTGCGCGTGTTCGGGCGGCGTGTTCCGCGATGCCTATAACGTAATCGGCGGCGTGGACCGCGCGATTCCCGTGGACGTGTACGCGCCCGGGTGCGCCATTCGCCCCGAGACGGTGATCGATGCCATCGTGGAGGCGTGCGGCATCCTGGACCAGAAGGAGGCCGTGATGCGCGCCGGCGGTGACCCGCTTACCGTGGGCGGCGCTTCTACCTGGGATGGCGGCGTTGAGCTGGGCGAGGACGGGTTTGTGGCTGCTGCGGAGGCCGGCGACGCGACCGCCGCTGCAAAGGAGGCCGAGTAATGCAAAAGGCTATCTATACCACCGTCGGGATTGACGAGCTCCTGCCGCATGTCCAGGCGCTCAAGGGCGTCGGCGCGCGCTTTGTGCAGATGCACGCCGAGCGCAACGTCGACGACGGTACGTATCGCTTGGTC
Organism: uncultured Collinsella sp.; assembly: GCA_902465425.1. Lineage (GTDB taxonomy): Bacteria > Actinomycetota > Coriobacteriia > Coriobacteriales > Coriobacteriaceae > Collinsella. The sequence continues at coordinate 9,849 of CABQNA010000027.1, read as the reverse complement.
TATACGTTTATCAACGTTCGTGCTGCTCAGGAGCATATTGCGCAGGACGGCAGCTATGCGATTGAGAACCTGGTGGTTGAGGGCATCGACCAGTACCAGGAGATTCCGTCCATCAGCTCGTATTACCCCGCGGTATTCCCGTTTGAAAATGAGGCCCACGACCTGTTTGGGCTTGCCATCACCGACATGCAGGTCGACTTTAAGGGCTTTTTCTACCAGGTTTCGACTGCCGAGCCCATGAGCGTTATCACGCCCGAGGTGAAGGCCGCGCGCGAGAAAGCCATGAAGGTCCGTGCTGCCGCCGAGGCCAAGGCGCGCAAGGCCGCGGCCGAGAAGGCCGTCGCTGCCGCGGCTGCTGCAGGGGAAGGCGCTGGCGATGCTGTGGGCGCTGCCGTCGCTCAGCCCGCTGCGGCTGCCGGCTCCGATGCCCAGCATGACGATGCCGCTGCCAAGGCCGCGCTCAAGGCTGCCGAGATGGAGGCAAAGCTCGCTGCCATGGATCCCGAGAAAGCGGCCAAGGTCCGCGCGGCGCTTGCCGCCAAGGTCGCCCGCGACAAGCAGAAAAAGGAGGCGTAAGGTCCATGGCTCATCGCTCCGTAATTCCGTTTGGCCCGCAGCACCCGGTGCTGCCCGAGCCGCTTCATCTGGACCTGGTGATCGAGGATGACCGCGTCATCGAAGCAATTCCGCAGATCGGCTTTGTGCACCGCGGACTCGAGAAGCTCACCGAAAAGCGCGATATGCATCAGTTTGGCTACATCGCCGAGCGCATCTGCGGCATCTGCGCCGTGGGCCATAGCTGTGGCTACGCCAGCGCCTGCGAGCGCATGCTCGGCATCGAGGTGCCTGGTCGCGTGCAGTATATCCGCACCATTCTGCATGAGCTTTCGCGCATTCACTCGCACCTGCTGTGGCTGGGCCTGCTCGCCGATGCCTTTGGCTTTGAGGCGCTGTTCTATCGTTCGTGGACGCTGCGCGAGCAGATTCTCAAGATCTTTGAGAGCACTTGCGGCGGTCGCGTGATTCTGTCGATTAACGAGATCGGCGGCCTTAAGCACGATATCGAGGACTCCGAGCTGGCGGGCATTGTCCAGACGCTCGATGCCATGCGTCCTGACTACGAGGCCCTGGTGCATACGTTTGTGGACGACAACAGCTGCGGCGAGCGCCTGCATGGCGTGGGCGTGATTAGCAAGAAAGACGCGCTGGAGCTTTCGATGGTCGGTCCGTTTGGGCGCGCATCGGGCGTGGATTACGACGTGCGCATGTTTGACGACGGTGCCTATGCGGACTTGGCTGCGTTTGAGCCGATTGTTGCCACCGATGGCGACTGTTATGCCCGCTGCCAGGTGCGTTGTGCCGAGGTTACGCAGGCCATGGACATTATCAAGGAGCTTGTCGGCAAGATTCCGCACGACGGTATCGGCGGGCGTACCAAGCTCACGCCGGCCGACGGCGCGCGCGGCGAGGTTGTGATTGAACAGCCGCGCGGCGAGGCATATTACTATGTGCGCGGTAACGGTACCAAGAACCTGGACCGTTTCCGCGTGCGCACGCCGACGTCGCAGAACCTGGCTGGTCTGACGCATGCGCTGCAGGGCGTGCTCCTTGCCAACGTGCCCATGATTATCCTGACCATCGACCCCTGCATTAGCTGCACGGAAAGGTAGGCGCGGCATGAGTTTACTGACATTTGCCAAGACGGCCTTGGGCTCTATGGTCAAGCAGCCGGTAACGGTGTGCTATCCGCAGGAGAAGCTCGCGGCACCCGAGCGCCTGCGCGGGCATATCGTTAACGACATGAACGTGTGCATCTGCTGTGGCATGTGCGCGCGCCGCTGCCCGGCGGGCGGTCGATCGCAAGGGCGGAACGTGGTCGATCGACCCGTATGCCTGTGTGGTGTGCGGCGAGTGCATCGAAAGCTGTCCTAAACACTGCCTGAGCATGGACACCGCCCGCACTTCGGTTGCGGCGGACAGGACTCCCACGGTAGAAACCAAACCGGAATAGTGCTGGAATAGAGCTGGAATAGGGGCCGGTGGGGCAAAATTGCCCCACCGGCCCCGCGATTAAACGCGCGGGCGAGCCGCCGCGAACAAAACTATGCCGGTTTACTACGATAAATCGCCTATCTCCAACCACACGACATTTGGCAAAACCAAAACCGCAGGTAAATAGCTTGCCGTTTTTCAAAAAATGGTGGTATGGATGAGGGCCTCGGCTTTAGCCCCGTAATCCGGCACAGTTTTGAAATGACACCATATCCGTAACAGCTCCTGATCCCCCAAGGACGGAGGAAAGTGGGTCATTTTTGCCTGATGGCTCCGAGTCGCACCCGTTTTCCTGCGAAAACGCCGTGTCTCAACTTTGGTGAGACATTTGTCTCACGCTCAAAACCGAATCTGGAACATGTGTCACCTGCCCAAATTGTGTCTCATTTCGTAACTTTAGGCTGTTGCAAGGTCTGAGACCGCGAGAAGGGAGACGCGATGAGTAAGTACACGAGGGGTCTCTTGGCGGTGATACTGGCCGTAGTGCTGGTGTTGCCGGCTGCAGCATTTGCCATGCTGCCCGAGGCCAACGCCAGGTCCAGTACCGGAATGGACGGACCGACAATGAGCGGAAAGGTCGTCGTCGATCCCGACACCAGCGGACGCTGGGAAATCTGGGCGGCCGGTCACAACGGTAATAAAGCAACGACTCAAAACATCGGCCGAATCTGGACCGACAAGACGGTCGAGGCAACTGAGGAAAACGAAGAGTCGGATTTTCTGACCACGCTTTCGGCCATGTCCTCGACGTCTAATTCAACCGTGACGGTTACTACGCCGCTCGACATCGTGATGGTGCTGGATGCATCTGGCTCGATGGATGATCCTATGGGTGGCGGAGATCGCACCAAGCGTATCGATGCACTGAAGAACGCTGCGAACAGCTTTATCGATACCATCGCCAAACAAAACGAGAGTATCGAGGGTGTCGATAGGCAACATAGGGTTGCCATTGTTAAGTTTGCGGGCGAGAAGTCCAACAATATCGGCAACGATACGTATGGAAGATGGTACAACTACAATTACACACAGGTAATGAAGGGCCTGACCGATTGCTCTGGCGGCAATGTGACCATTCTCCAGAACACCATTAAGAGAATTCAGCCCAGCGGTGCCACGCATGCCGACTATGGTTTGGAACTGGCTAGGGATATTCCTTCCGGTCGCGCAGGCGCCAAGAAGGTCGTTGTGTTCTTTACTGACGGCACTCCAACGAGTGACAACACGTTCGACTCTGGCGTCGCCAACAAGGCTGTGAAGGCTGCCAAGAACATGAAGGACGGCAAGGCCACCGTTTATACCATCGGCATCTTTGATGGCGCGAACCCCAGTGCTGGTATCCAGGATTCGGGAAAAAGCCAAAAAGAGAACAAGTTCATGCAGGCTGTTTCAAGCAACTACCCCAATGCCACGGCATGGGATACTCATGGCACACGCGCGGAAAACTCCGACTACTACAAGTCAGCGACCAATGCCGAAGAGCTCAAGAAGGTTTTCGACGACATCTCGCAGGCCATCACATCGGAGGCGCCTTATCCGACCGAAATCCATAAGGGCTACGACGAGACCAAGTCCGGCTACATCACGTTTACCGACGAGCTGGGCGACTTTATGCAGGTCGACAGCTTCACCGAGGTCGTCATCAACGGCACGCCGTTTACCAAGACGGATAAAACGGTCAATGAAGAAACCAATACCGACACCTACGAGTTCACCGGCAAGGCAAAAGACCTGCTCATTACCGTGCAGCGTGCCGGCGATGACAATCCCCAGAAGGGCGATGTCGTAACGGTCAGCATTCCTGCGTCGTTGATTCCGCTGAGCCACTTTAAGACCGTAGACGGCAAGCTTTCGGTCGACAGCGCTCAGCCTATCCGCGTGAAGTACACCTCGAGCGTGAAGAGCACTGCGCTCGACAACCTGTTTACGCCCGAGAAGGTAACGGGGCTCAAGGATTACATCGAGAACAATACAACCGTTGCCAACGGCGCCAAGACCGTGAGTTTCTACGCGAACAAGTGGGCTGCCGGCGATCTGGGCAATACGGTTGCGACCTTTGAGCCGGCCGACACCAACCGCTACTACTACTTCCAGAAACAGACCCCTATTTACACGGACAAGGACTGCACGCAGCCTGCAAAGAATTCGCTGGCAGATACCGGCACCTATTACTACAAGGATGAGTTTGAGGAGCAGGGCGAAAACGGCGAGGCCAAGCCCGCCTCTGCCGTCATCGAGTTTATCGGCGGCGACGCTGCGAAGTTTGACGGCGCTATTGTTGCTGACGAGGACGGCAACCTTTCGTTTAGCGTGGGAACCGCGCGCCTAGCCTTTATCGACGAGCTCCGCACTACCAAGGAGAGTGTGGGAGGCAACAACACTGGTACCGCGACTGACGTTCTCAATCCCAAGTGGAACAACGTGTCCGCCAAGGCGACCGCGACGCATGTCAATTCCTACCTGGGCAACAACGGCAAGATCAGCTTTAACGTGACGCCGACAACGGTGGATACCAAGGCCAGCTTTGGCCTGACCAAGGTGCTCGAGGGTCGCAGCTGGACGGATACGGATGAGTTTAAGTTTGAACTCTCCGCAACGTCCGAGAATGACGCCCCGATGCCTGCATCCGCGGACACGACCGTGCACAAGCCCGACCCGGACGGCAAGGCTGTCATTGACTTCGGCGAGATCACCTTCAACAAGCCGGGCGAGTACACCTATGAGGTCCGCGAGGTCAAGGGCGACGCCGGTGGCATCACCTATAGCGATAACGTTGCCACGTTCAAAGTGACCGTGACGGTTGAGGCCACGGGTGGGCTTAAGGCTGACGTTGAAAAGATCTCGGGCGAGACCGAGTTCAAGAACACCTATAGCGTGAAGCCTGTCGAGGACCAGATCACCGCGACCAAGGTCCTGGACGGCCGCGACCTCAAGGAGGGTGAGTTCTCCTTCGAGCTCGTCGAGGGCGACAAGGTCGTTGCCAAGGGCACTAACGCTGCCGACGGCACGATTGCCATGGACAAGATCACTTACGACAAGCCCGGCACCCACACCTACACGCTGCGCGAGAAGCTCCCCAACGAGGCGGGGCTGAGCAACGGGATCACGTACGATAAGACGAACTACACCATCAAGACGAGCGTCATCGACAACGGCGACGGTACGCTTAAGGTGACCCATACGCTCGAGGGTCCCGAGACAGCACGCTTTGAGAACAAGTACAACACTGCACCGAACAAGTCCAGCGTCACCGACCAGATTACCGCGAAGAAGGTCCTGACCGGCCGCGACCTCAAGGCCGGAGAGTTCTTCTTTGAGCTCGTCGAGGGCAATAACGTAGTCTCCACCGGCACCAACAATGCCGACGGCAAGATCGTGATGGATCCCGTCACCTATACCGCGGCTGGCGAGCACACCTACACGCTGCGCGAGACCAAGGCCGGCGCCACCGAAAACGGCATTACTTACAGCACCGCTGAGTACACCATCGTGACCATCGTCAAGGATAACAACGATGGCACCCTCAACGTTGAGCACAAGCTGCAGAACGCTAAGAAGGCGATCTTTGAGAACGCCTATAACGTGACGCCCAAGGATTCCAGCGTCACCGACAAGATCAAGGCGACCAGGGTCCTGACCGGGCGCAATCTCAAGGAAGGCGAGTTCTCCTTCGAGCTCGTCGAGGGCGAGAACGCCAAGGTCGTTGCCACCGGCACCAATACCGCCGACGGCAAGATCACGATGAGTGAGATCACCTACAACGAGCCCGGCAAGCATGCCTATACGCTGCGCGAGGTCCCGGGCGACGCCAACAACGGCATCACCTACGACAGCAAGACCTACACCATCGAGACGACCGTCACCGACGACGGTAAGGGCGAGCTCGTGGTAAAGCATGAGCTGAAGGGCGTTAATGAGGCGAAATTCAGCAACAGCTACAAGCCGAATCCTGACGAGTTCAGCGTCACCGACCAGATCACCGCGACCAAGTTCCTGACCGGGCGCGACCTCAAGGACGGCGAGTTCTCCTTCGAGCTCGTCGAGGGCGAGGGCAAGGATGCCAAGGTCGTCGCCACCGGCAAGAACGCCGCCGATGGCAAGATCACGATGAGCGCCGTGAAGTACGATAAGGCCGGAACGCACGCCTATACGCTGCGCGAGGTCAAGGGCAACGCCGGCGGTATCACCTACAGCGACGCCAAGTACACCATCGAGACCACCATCACGGACAACGGCGACGGCACCCTCAAGGCCGAGCATGTCCTGAAGGGCACCGAGCCCGCCGAGTTCAAGAACACCTACAGCGTAACCCCGCTCGATGCAGAGCTCGACTTTGACCTGAGCAAGGTCATCAGCGGCCGCGACTGGACGGATGGGGACGAGTTCAGCTTTACCATCACCGCCCCCGAAGGCGCCTCGCTGCCCGATCCCGCAACCGTAACTGTGAGCAAGAAGGACGCGAAGGACGGCATCGCCGCCATCAAGTTCGGCAAGATTCGCTACACGGCTGCCGGAACCTACAAGTACGAGATCCGCGAGAACGCGGGTAATACGGTTGGCATGATGTATGACTCCCACGTCGCGACTGCCGAAGTGACCGTGACCGAGGACGGCGAGGGCAACCTGACCGCCAACGTCACCAAGAAGGAAAACGGACGCTTTACCAACACGTATCGCACTGAGCTTAACTACACCGCTGCCGGCGGTCTGTGGCTCAGCAAGTATCTGGACGGCCGCCCCATGACCGAGGGCCAGTTCACCTTTACCGTGACACCTGCTGACGACGCTTCGGCTCGCGCGCTCGGTCTGCTGCCCGGGGCCAACAGCTTCAAGTCCCCCGAAGCGGCAGAGACAACGGTCGGACTGATCGACATTCTGGCTGGTCATGAGGTTCAATTTACGCAGGCTGACGCCGGCAAGACCTTCAAGTACACCGTGGCCGAAAAGAACGACGGTCAGCCCGGTTACACCTACGACGACGCTGTCCGCACCGTGACGATCGCCATCGCCGACGACACCGCCGGTACGCTCACCGTCACGACGACCGTTTCCGGCGGTCCCGAGGGCACGCATGAGACGGTCCACAAGAGTGGCGAGAACAAGGTCGAGAAGGCCCTGGTGCCGTTCCACAACAGTTACAGCGCTACGACCAACACGCCTGGTGGCACCGCTGCTCAGGTCGTTGCCACCAAGACTCTGACCGGTCGCCCGATGGCCGACGGCGAGTTCTGGTTCGGCATCGCCTATCAGGGTGAGCTTGTGGCATACGAAAACCTCAAGCCCAATATCGGCGGGCACGTGAGCTTTGATACGCTGCACTACGATACCAAGATGCTTGCTAATCTTGAGGCTGCTGGGCTTGCTTATCGTACCGATAAGGACGGCAAGCTTGCCTGGACCATTAACTACACGGCCTACGAAGATTTATTCGGGCTGCCGAATGGCGTTTCCGCTACAACGTGGAGCTTTGGCTTTAAGGTTATCGTCGTCGACAACGGTGACGGTACCCTGACGGCGACGGTCGACTACGGCGGCGTCGAGCCCTTGTTCGAGAACGTCTACGGCGCCGACGCCGTGGATGCCGCGCTCACCGGTACTAAGAAGCTCCAGGTTGCCGAGGGCCTGGCCCCGGCCGACATCACGGGTAAGTTCACCTTTACCGTGACCGCCGACGAGGCAGGTGCCCCGATGCCCGAGCGCACGACCGTAACCAACGACGCAGCCGGTAACGTGGACTTTGGCAAGATCCACTTTACGCTCGAGGACCTCAACCGCGCTCTGGGCGTGACGGACGATGCGACCGATAAGGCCGAGGCGGACGAAGCTGACGAGGCCGACGAGGCAGAGGCTGAAGAGGCCGACCCCGCCGCTGACGCCAATGTCGACGAGTCCGAGCCTGCGGCCCCCACCGCTCCGCGCTCGCACACCTTTGCCTATACGGTGACCGAGACCGGCAGCGCCCCTGGCGTGACCAACGATGCCAACGCCACGCGCAAGGTTTCCTATACCGTGACTGACGACGGCGCCGGACATCTGAGCGTCAAGCGCGAAGGCGACGACGGTGCTGCCTTCACGTTCACCAACACCTACAGCGTAACGCCTACCGATTCGTCCGTGACCGATCAGGTCAAGACGGTCAAGCGTCTGACCGGACGCGACCTTGCAGTCGGCGAGTTCACGTTCGATCTGCTCGAGGACGACGTGGTTGTCGCAAGCGGCACCAACGACGCCAACGGCACTGTGACACTGAGCCCGATCCGCTACGAGGCGCCCGGCACGCACACGTACACGCTGCGCGAGGCTTGCCCCAATGCGCTCGGCCTGTACAAGGGCGTCACCTATGACGGTACGACCTACACCGTCGTGGCCACCGTCTCTGACAACGGCGATGGCACGCTGGCCGTGACGCACAAGCTCGAGGGAACCACCGAGTCGGCTGGTTTTACCAACAAGTATCACGCCATGCCCACCCAAGTCTCCATCGGCGCCATCAAGGTGCTCGAGGGACGCGAGCTCAAGAAGGACGAGTTCAGCTTTAAGTTCGTTGGCGAGGGCATCGAGTCCACCGTCACCAACGATGCCGACGGCAAGATCAACTTCGACAAGTTCGAGTACGACGAGCCCGGAACGTACGTCTACACCATCAGCGAGGTCAAGGGCGACGAGACCGGTATGACTTATGACAAGTCCGTCTTTACCGCGACCGTCAACGTGGTCGATGACGGCGAGGGCAGCCTCAAGGCAAGCGTCGCCTTTGCCAAGGGCGACAAGAGCGTCGAGGGTATCGTGTTCAACAACACGTACAAGAAGCCCGAGACGCCCGTGCCGACGCCCGATCCCGGCACGCCCAAGACCGTGACGAATATCGTCAAGACGGTCAAGGGTTTCCTGCCCACCACGGGTGACCAGCAGGCCGCCGCTCTGCTTATGACATTTGTCATCGCCATGGCCGGCGTCGGAGCCCTGGTCTGGGGTATCCGTAAGCGCTAGGCACGTCGACAGCGCCCGGGGCCAAAAGGCCCCGGGCGGCCGGCAGGGCTAAATCCCGACCTACTCCTACCCCCAGCCGCCACGGAGGCATCTCCCTCCTCCGTGGTGGCGCTTTTGTGCGTTGGGGAGGAGGGCGCGCCACGAAACCGGCCCATCTACTACGTTTAGCCCCTTACCCCCAACCATGCCGAAAAGCGCAAAAACAAAACCGCAGGTAGAACGCCTGCGGTTTTCTGGAAAACGAAGGTATGGTCAGGGGTATCGAGTCAAACGTAGTAGATGGGCCGATTTCGTGGCGGGCGGTTTCGGCTGATCCATTGGGGACGGAGGAAAACGGCTCATTTTGGTCCCGCGAGGCTGGCGGAGACACTCGTGCAGGGCCGCCCGAACAAAACTATGCCGGTTTACTACGATGAATCCGAGATTCCTGACCACACCCGCATTTTTGCAAATATCGCAAGTGTTCTACCTGCGGTTTTGTAAGTGCGCAATTTGCCGTGGTCGGAGATATGCGGTTCATCGTAGTAAACCGGCATAGTTTTGAAATGGCATCAAATTGGCGGCAGCCAGCGGCTAGCCTCGCAGATAGGCGATGGCGATTTGGGTGCGGTTGCGCAGGCCCATTTTGGCAAGGATTGAGCTGATGTGGTTGCGCACGGTGCCTTCGCCCATATAGGCGGTGGCGGCAATCTCCTTGTTGTCGAGGCCGCGGGCGATGAGCTCTGCGACTTCGAACTCGCGGTCGGTCAGGCTGACAAAGGCCGCGGGCCGGCGGGTCGTGCCCGCCTCGACGCCCGTTCCGTCAAA
>CABQNA010000026.1 GCA_902465425.1 uncultured Collinsella sp. | reverse complement strand
GCGCCCACGACACGGGCCGCCGCGTTGAGGTCTCGACAGCCGCACCGCGCAAGGGGCTCGACGATTACTACCCCACGACCGGCCTTTTGCGCTGCTTTGCCCACGCCGAGGTGCCGATCACTTTTGGCTCGGACGCACACCGCGCCTGCGACATCTGCTGGAACATCCGCGAGGCTCAGGCCCACGCCTACGACTGCGGCTACCGGGCATTCGATATCCCCCACCCCACCGGCGAATGGCAACCCACACCCCTCGCCTAAGACTAGTCGTTGGGGACGTTCTTAAATGACTAGTGGCGGCGGGCGTTGAGTTCGCCGGCAAGCTCGTCGAGGGTGATGCCGTAGCGCTCAAGCGTCACGAGCAGGTGGTAGACCAGGTCGCCGGCCTCGTAGCGGATGTGGTCGTGATCGTTATCCTTGCAGGCCATGATGACCTCGCTCGCCTCCTCGGCAAGCTTCTTGAGTAGCTCGTCCTCGACGTCGGTCAACAGACGCGCGGTATAGCTCTCCTGCGGCGACGCGTCGCGGCGGCCATGAATCACCTCGGCTAGCCCCGTCAGCGTCTCACCGATATTTCCATCCTGAACATTTGCGGTGCGCACACCCATAGTTCAATCCTTTCTGTTTGGCAGAGCGTCTGGTCGAGCGCCCACTCTACGCAAGTTTCCTGAAGAAGCAGGTACGGTTGCCAGTGTGGCAGGCCGGACCCGGCGAGTCGACCTTGACCAGCAGCGTATCGCTATCGCAGTCGGCCCAAAGCTCCTTGACCTCCTGCATGTTGCCGCTCGTCGCGCCCTTGTTCCAGAGCTCCTGACGGCTGCGGCTCCAAAACCACGTGGTACCGGTCTTGAGCGTCAGCCCCACCGATTCCTCGTTCATCCAAGCAACCATAAGCACCTCACCGGTGTCATACTGCTGAACCACACAAGGAATCAGCCCGCAGGCGTCGTATGTAAGATCAGACGCTTCTATTACCTCAGTCATCATTTCTCCCAAGTAATTACCGTGAACATCACAGGTCGGCGAGGGTTGTCCAGGTGCCGCAGGTTGCCGCGAAAGAGGAGCGACGCGTACCTTGGGTACGCGAGCGACGGTTTGAGCGGCAAGATGCGGTGCCTGGGCAAGCCGCAGCATTAGAAGTCCAACCTGACAGGGATGCCCTGCGATGCCATATACTCCTTCACCTGGCGAATGCTGAAGGTTCTAAAGTGAAAGACGCTCGCCGCCAGCACGGCATCGGCCTCTCCCTCAATCACACCCTCGGCAAAATGCTCGAGCGTACCCACGCCGCCGCTCGCGATAACGGGAATCGGCACCGCGCGGGCCACGGCGCGAGTAAGCGCCAGATCGAAGCCGGCCTTGGTACCGTCGCGGTCCATGCTGGTCAGTAGGATTTCGCCGGCGCCACGACGAGCCGCCTCCTCGGCCCACGCCACTGCGTCGATACCCGTAGCGTTGCGGCCGCCCGCCGTAAAGACCCCCCACTTATCGGCGCCCGGCTCCCCGGGCAGCCCCACGCGCTTGGCATCGATCGCCACGACCACGGCTTGGCTGCCAAACGCCGCGGCGGCCTGGCTGATCAACGACGGATCGCGCACGGCGGCAGAGTTGAGCGACACCTTGTCAGCACCGGCGGCAACCATGGTGCGCATGCCCGCCAGGTCGCGAAAGCCGCCGCCCACGGTATAGGGAATGGCCAGCTCCTCGGCCGCATGCGCCGCCATCTCGATAGTCGTCGCACGGTTATCGCTCGTCGCGGTAATGTCCAAAAATACGACCTCGTCCGCACCCTCGCGGTCGTAGGCGCGGGCCAGCTCCACCGGATCGCCAGCATCGCGTAAGCTCACAAAGTTGACACCCTTGACCACACGGCCGTCCTTGACGTCCAGGCAGGGAATTACGCGCTTGGTAAGCATGGGCTACTCCTCCCCTCGAGCGGCGGCCAGCGCCTGGGCCAGCGTAAAGTTACCCTCGTAGAGCGCACGACCGGTAATGGCGCCTTCAATCGCGCCCTCACCCACCGCGGCCAGCGCGCGGATGTCGTCGAGCGTCGAGATACCGCCCGACGCCACGACGGGAAAGCCCGCGACCTGCGCCACATGGCGATACGCCGCCACATCGATGCCCGTCTGCATGCCATCACGCGCGATGTCGGTATACACCAGATGCTTAAAGCCCAGCTCGGTAAGCTGCGCCACGGCATCGTCGAGTGCCACGCCCGCGCCGTCGCGCCAGCCGTTCACCTTAACCTTGCCGTCGCGCGCGGCAATGTCGGCGACCAACAGCTCGCCAAAGCCCTGGGCTGCCACCTCGGCAAAACCCGGCTCGGTCACGAGCACGGTGCCCAGCGCAATGCGGCGAGCACCATAGCCTGCCAGCTCATCGATGCGTGCGAGTGAGCGAACGCCACCACCCACGTCCACGGACAGACCGTCGACGCCGCAGATGGCCTTAATCGCCGCCGAGTTGGCAGCGCATGTGTCCTCGTCCTCGCCAAAGGCAGCGGACAGGTCGACGACATGCACCCAGCTTGCGCCCTGCTCGGCAAACGAGCGGGCGACGGCCACGGGGTCATCGGAATATACCTTGCAGCGGCTCCGGTCGCCGCGCTCCAGGCGCACGACCTTGCCGCCGATCAAATCGATTGCGGGAAACAGGATCATCGGCCAACCTCCTCGACGATGTTGACGAAGTTCTTAAGGATGCGCTGACCCAGCGCGGAGGATTTCTCGGGATGGAACTGGCAGCCCCACACATTGCCGTGGCGCACGATGCACGGGAAACTCCGTGTATAGTGCGTGCGCGCCAACACATCGGTGGCATCGACGTCGCCGGCCACCGCGTAGCTGTGGGTGAAGTACATATTGGCGCCCTCGGCAAAACCGGCGAGCAGCGGATCGGCCGCGCCGGCAGGCGTCATGTGCACCTGATCCCAGCCCACGTGCGGGACCTTCAGACGGCTCGACTCCAGGTGCGTGCACGAGCCACGCATGATGCCCAGGCCATCGACCCAGGGACCGCCGGCCTGCTCGGAGGCATCGTCGTCCGCGTCCACGCCCTCGTCCGCAGGCACGCCCTCGTTGCCACGCTCAAAAAATAGCTGAAGACCCAGGCAGATGCCGAGCAGCGGAGTTCCGGCGACAACGGCGTCGAGCACCGCGTCTGCCTCGCCGCTCTCGCGCATAAAGGCAATCGCGTCGTAGAACGCACCCACGCCCGGGATGACCAAGCCGTCGGCGTTACGGATCTGCTCCGGATCGTCCGACGTGCAGGCGGCGGCACCGGCGCGCGCAAGCCCGCGCACGACGCTCGACAAGTTGCCCTTGTGGTAGTCGACCACCACAATCTTCGGTTCGCCCACGCGACCCTCCTTTTCCCCATTCAAAACCTGCCAAAAAGGGACAGGTTTATTTTGGTCGGTTAAACGTTCGCCCACCACATGAGACAGCATTCCCGCAGATAAAACCTGCCAAAATAAACCTGTCCCTTTTTGGCAGGTTACAGCGAGCCCTTGGTGCTGGGGATGCCCTGCACGCGGGGATCGAGCTCGCAGGCGCAGCGCATCGTGCGGCCCACGGCCTTAAAGGCAGCTTCGATAATGTGGTGCGAATTGCCGCCCGCCAGCTCGCGCACGTGCAGCGTGAGCTTGGCGTCACGTGCGAAGGCATAGAAGAACTCGACGGCTAGCTCAGTATCGAAGCTACCCACGCGCTCGGTCGGCACGGGTAGCTCGCAATAGGCCTGGCCGCGGCCCGAAATGTCCACGGCGGCCATCACGAGCGTCTCGTCCATGGCGATCGCCGCGTCGGCAAAGCGCGTAATACCCGCCTTGTCGCCCAGCGCCTGGCAAAACGCCTCGCCCAGCACGATGCCCGTGTCCTCGACGGTGTGGTGCGCGTCGACCTCAACGTCGCCCACTGCGTGCACCGTCAGATCGAACAGACCATGGCGGCCAAAAGCGTTGAGCATGTGGTCGAAAAACGGTACGCCGGTCGAGATATCGCACACGCCGCTCCCGTCCAGGTCGAGTTTGACGACAATGTCGGTCTCCCCCGTCTTGCGGGTCACCTCGGCATAACGGCCCATCTACATCTCCCCCTTCACCAGCGCGGCAAACGCAACCAGCACCTCGTCGTTTTCCTGTGGGGTGCCCACGGTGATGCGTAGGCAGTCCGCGAGCCCCGGCGCATAGCTAAAGTCGCGCACCAAAATCGAATACTCGTCGCGCAGGCGCTCGCGCACGCGCGTGGCATGCGGCGTACGCACGAGCACAAAGTTCGCCGCGCTCGGCCATGCCTCCACGGGCAGGCCCTCGGTAGCCATCGCGCGCAGGGCGCACAGCTCGCGCTCGCGCTCGGATGCGACCTGTGCCACCACGGGCGTGTACGCATCGCGGGCACGCACGCAGGCAAGCGCCGCCGCCTGGCTCAGCACGTTGACCGAATAGATCTGGCGAATCGCCGCGAACACGTCGATGACCTCGGACGCCGCGATCACGTAGCCCAGACGCGTGCCGGCAGCGCCAAACGCCTTGGACAGCGTATGTAAAATCACCAGGTTGGGATGCTCGGCGATAAGGCCCTGCGCCGTGGTGGCCGCGCCAAACGAATCGTCGGCAAACTCAACGTAGGCCTCGTCGACCATCACCATGCCGGGGCACGCATCGCACAGCGCCGCGATAAAGTCGAGCGGCGCCACGTCGCCCGTGGGGTTATTGGGCGAGGTCACGATTGCCAGGTTGCACTCGGGCGCTGCCGCAAGCACGGCTGCCTGGTCGAGCTCAAAGGTCGCGGGGTCGCGCCACACGTCGCGCACCTCGGTCTGGCAGAGCGACGCAAAGAACGCGTACTCGCTAAAGCACGGCGGGCAGTTGAGCAGGGTCCGCCCCGCGCCGCCAAACGCCAGCAGATAGTTATAGAGCAGCTCGTCGCCGCCATTGCCCACGCAGATGCTCTCGCGCGTCACGCCATGCCAAGCGGCCAGCTCGTCGCGCAGGTCGTTGGACATGGGATCGGGATAGCGGTTGAGCGGCGTAGCGGCGAGCGCCGCGTCAATCGCCTCGCGCACGCCGGCCGGCACGGGATAGGTGTTCTCGTTGGCCGAAAGGTTGATGCGCGTGGGCGTAAAGTTGGGATCATAGGGCTCAATGCCGGCCAAGTAGGGCTGGACGAGCTCCTTCATGCGGGGCGTCAGCTCGGCCATATTAGGCCTCCTCGCTGGTCGCGCCAGCGCCATCCGCGCCTGCAGCCGCCAGGTCCACGCCCTCGGCGACCGTCGCGGCCGTATCTCCCGGCCAGGCGACCTTGGTCAAGTCGGCCGCGGCCAGCGACGCGGCGCTCACGGAATCCTCGCCCTGCTCCAGCACGCGGCGACGCAGTGCAGCGGAAAGCGCGTGTGCCCACAGGCCCTCAGCCTCGGCCAGGCGCTGCGTCGCGGGAGCGTCGGAGAGCAGGCCCTCGGGTGTATAGCAAATGACACTCGAGCGCTTAACGAACTCTTCGACCGAAAGCGGGTTGGAGAACATGGCCGTGCCGCCGGTCGGCAGTGTGTGGTTGGGGCCGGCAACATAATCGCCGAGCGGCTCGGAGCTCCAAGCGCCCACAAAGATGGCACCGGCGTTGCGGATACCGCCAAGCAGACCCATCGCATCCTTGCAGTGCAGCTCCAGGTGCTCGGGCGCCACGGTGTTCACCGCCTCGACGGCAGCGGCCATGTCGGCGGCCACCACGATGGTGCCCTCGTTATCGAGTGAGGCACGCGTGATCTCGGCACGCGGGGACTGCGCTACCAGAATGTCGATACCCGCCTCGACCTCGCGCGCAAACTGCTCGTCGCAGGTCACCAGATAACAGGCTGCCAGCGGATCGTGCTCGGCCTGGGCCATCAGGTCGGCCGCGACCACCATAGGCTTGGCCGTGGCATCGGCCAGCACACAGACCTCGGAGGGGCCGGCAACCATGTCGATTCCCACGTCGCCCGAGACAATCTGCTTGGCGGCGGCAACAAAGGCGTTGCCCGGGCCGGTGATTTTGTCGACGCGCGGAATGGTCTCGGTACCGTACGCCAGCGCGGCCACGGCCTGAGCGCCGCCCACCATATAAATCTCGTCCACGCCGCCGAGCTTTGCTGCCGCGAGCGTATACGGGCTGATCAGGCCATCTTTTTGCGGCGGGGTCACCATGACCACGCGCTTGACGCCAGCAACCTTGGCGGGAATGGCGTTCATGAGCACCGTGGAGGGATACTGCGCGCGGCCGCCCGGCACATAGATGCCGGCCGCAGCAAGCGGGGTCACCTTAACGCCGAGCATCGTGCCGTCCGGGCGCGTGGTAAACCAGCTCTGCTCGACCTCACGCTGGTGGAACTCGCGAATCTGGCGTGCAGCCTTTTCGAGCGCCGCGACAAAGGCCGGATCGAGGCCTTCGAGCGCGGCATCGATCTGCTCCTGCGGCAGGCGAAAACTCTGCAGCTCAACACCGTCAAAACGCTGACAGTAATCGCGCACCGCGGCATCGCCGTTGGCGCGCACGTTTGCCACGATATCGCGGGCAGCGTCGACGATGTTTTGCGGCAGCACGCCCTTGCGATTGAGCTGATTGGTAACGAGACGCTCACCGGGAGCAAGCTTGATAGTCTTCATATCGGTATCCCCTATCGGTCGAGGTTATATTCGAAAAACGAGATGCCGGGCAGTGGCACCAATCGGTCCGCAGCCCGGATATGGGGGTGCCCGTGCGTGCTCGCACTATTGTGCCGAGCCCGCGACGGGCTCAAAATGTTTGTCCTTCACGGCAGCAGCCAGGCGATCGGCCAAGTTGCGAACGCGCGGATCTAAGCGCGCGGCACCTGGGTTGACGAAGAAGCGGGCCGTGCAGTCCATAATGCGGCCGGTGATGACCAGGTCGTTGTCGCGCAGCGTGGCACCCGTGGCGGTAATGTCCACGATGCGGTCGGTCATGCCGACGATGGGGCCCAACTCAATATTGCCGTGCAGCGAAACGATGTCGGCATTCACGCCGCGCTCGGCATACCAGGCGCTCGCGATGCGCGGGTATTTGGTGGCCACGCGAAGCGACCCGCGACGGGCGTAGTTGCGCTCGGCCTGACCGGCGCGCCATGCGGGCTCCGCCTCGATAAACGTGCACAGGCCGTAGCCCAGGTCGACCAGCTGCAGCAGATTGAGGTCGGCTTCGATCAGCGAGTCCCAGCCGCAGATGCCGCAATCGGCACCGCCGCAGCCCACAAAGGCGGGCGCGTCGCTGGGGCGCACGATGACAAACTCGATATCTCCGACCGCGCCTTCGCCGGTACGCGTGTCGCGGCCGCGCACGATCAGGTGACGGCCGGGATCGCGCAGCTCAGAGACATCCAAGCCCGCGGCCTCGAGCACGTCGAGCGTGTCGGCCTTAAGCGAGCCCTTGGGCACGGCAATGCGCAGCGGACCCTCGGCACCGCGCCCCACGGCGTGATCGCCATCGGAAGCAGCGTCCTCGGCCGAGGTGTGCGCGGCCTCCAGACGCTCGAGCGAAAAGGCGAAGCCCGCCGCCGGCACCTCGATGCCGTCGCCAAATGCACCGGTAAAGATGGAGTCGTAGCGTCCGCCCGAACCGACCGGATCGGGCAGTCCGCCGGCATAGGCCTTAAAGACCAGGCCCGTGTAGTAATCAAACGAGTTCATGATGGAGAAGTCGAAGGACAGCACCTGGGCGTCCTCGGGAGCCAGGCCCTCGACCAGGGCACGCAGCTCGCGCGTGAGCGGCGCGACAATGCCCGCCGCCGCCAGCAGCGCGTCGACGCGGTCGAGCACCTCGGCACCACCGTGCAGGCGCGGCAGCTCGCTAATGGCGACCTTAACGGCCTCGGACTCGGTGCTTTTCGCCACGCGGGCATCGAGGCCCACGAAGTCGTTGGCGTGCACACAACGCAATGCCTCGGCAGCCAGTTCGCGATCCTCACAGGCCGCGAGCAGTTCCTTAAACGGACGCACGCTGCCCGCGATAATGCGCGCACCGGGAAGTGCCAGCTTGCGCACGGCCTCGGCGACCAGTGAGACAATCTCGACATCGCCCGCGGTGTCGCCCGCGCCGATGAGCTCAAAACCCAGTTGCGTAAACTGACGCGAGCCACCGGCATTGCGCTGACACTCGCGGACCACCGGCGCCTCGTAGCGCAGGCGCAGCGGCAGATCGGCCGCGCGCATGCGAGTCGAAACCAGGCGAACGATCGGCAGCGTGTTGTCAGGACGGACCACCAGCAGGCGACCGTCGTCATCAAAGAGCTTAAACGGCGTGTCCGCAATGCGGCCGCCCTCCTCGAGCGAGCCCTTGTCCTCGAGCAGCGGCGTCTCGACCGGAAGGTAATGATGCTCCCTGAAGCAGCCCTTCACCGTCAGCGCAATCTCCTCGCGCGCCTGAGCCTCCTCGGGCAATATGTCCCGGAATCCCCACGGTGTGGCCGTCATCTGGTGAGCCTCCTCATGCTGTGTTTCTTATAGAACAGAAGACCGGCATAGCTCCGCCGGTCTTCTGGGTACTTTAGCATACTAGAGTGCTTGCGGGGAAAATCCGTCGCAGCCGCTCACACCGTATTCATTTGGAAACATAGGGTAGGTTGCCGCAACCCAACCCCACCTAGGCGCCAATCGCACGACGATACTCTGCCATTACCTGCGCATCGGCAGCTGCGGGGCCGGCAAAATAGCGCCAGTCATAGGTCTCGGCCGAAACAACTCCGCGATAGCCGCGCGCCACCAGCCTATCCAGGTCGGCGCGCATATCGCGGTCCCCGTCACCCCAGGCAAGATGCGTCGTGCCGTCTGCCGCAACATCAACAAAATGCACGTGGGCGACATCATCGCCAAGCAGATCGAAATAATCGTCGATGGTATCCCCCGCCACCGCCATAGCGCCCAAATCCAGACACGCCTTAAGTGCCGGATGATCAACCGCCTCGATCATGCGCTTCGTATCGGCTGCCGAGTTCACGATCATCGACTCAACCGGCTGTAGGGCCTCGAGCACCAGTCGCACGCCGCGCTCTCCCGCATGCTCGGCAATCGCACGCAGCATCGAGGCGCTGCGACCCCACGCGTCCTCGATTGGCTCGTTCAAAAATGCCCAGCCACTCGAGACCATGACCTGCTCGGCTCCAAGTTCCGCCGCAATATCCACAACGTTCTTAAAGTACGCGAGTGTGCGGGCACGTGCCTCATTCCCGCGCGCCGCGATATTCCACGGCTTGGGGTTGTTCTGTTCGGGACAAAGCCCCACAATCCGAACCCCATACCGCTGCGACAGCTCCCGCACCTGCTCGAGCGAATCGTATCCATGGCAATCGACATACAGATGCATCGCCCCGGTCCAAAGTTCGCAACACGTGTAGCCCGAGGCTGCTGCCGAAGAAAAGAATTCCTCGAGGTCAAAATAACGATGGCTGATATTCATGACGGCAAGCTGCGGATACTCCATCTTGTCCACCTTTCGGCAAAAGGGCGCCGCAGCACAGTGTGCGCGACGCCCCCCTCTTACATTGTTCTTATTATGACGGATACTCTACTGGACACCAAGCACTCCAAAGAACGCGCCAGCGATACTCACGAGCAGGATCACGAGCATGATAAGCAGCGGATTCATCTTCTTCTTGAGCATGAGATAGACGATTCCAAACAGCCCCATCGTGACAAAGCCCGGGAAGATTCCGTTGAGCAGCTCGGCCAGCGTCTGAGCACCATCGCCCGCGCCGACCATGAGCGGAATGTCCACGGTGACCATCTCCATGGTCATAGCACCGATCACCATGGCGCCCATGATACAGGCCATCTTGACGATCGTGTCCATAATGCCCGATTCCTGGACCTTGCTGATCATGTCCGAGCCAAAGCGATATCCCACAAACGTCAGCAGGTAACGGATGATGTAGTGAGGGACGTTGAACACGAGCAGGAACAAAATCGGGCCAAGAATGGAGCCCTGCAGCGCCAGCGACGTGCCGACACCCGTTGCCAAAATTCGCAGCGTACCCCAGTAGAAGGCATCGCCCACGCCGGACAGCGGCCCCATCAAAGCAAGCTTGACATTAGAGATCGCGCTCGTGTCAAAGCTATCGTCAGTAGCGTTGACCTCCTCCATTGCAGCGGCGATGGACATGGGGAGCGTCGAGATGTACGGCGTGACGTTATAGAGCTCCATATGGCGCTTAAGGGCGGCCTTAAAGTCCGCATCCTGCGGATACAGCTTTCGAAGGATCGGCATAAGGGCCCACATAAAGCCAATATGGCCCATACGCTCGTAGTTCCAGGAATGCTCATAGGGAATCGAGCGCCAGAACAGCTTCTTAAGGTCTGCGCGGGAAATCAGCCCGTCGTAAGAAGACTCAAACTTAAAACTCATCGAACCCACTCCCAATCGCAGGATCCTCGGTTGCCACTGCGAGCTGCTCCGCTTTTTTCTTATCACCCAAAACCGTCATCGCGACGACGATGATCGCGGCAAAGATCGCCACGCCCGTCGTGCTAATGCCAAAGTAGGCGACGAGGAAGAAGCCAGCGAAGAAGAACGGAGCCACCGTTTTGTTCATGATCATCTGAGCCAGCATCGCAAAGCCGAGTGCGGGCAAGAAGGCGGCGGCGACATCCATGCCGGTCTGAACGAAATCGGGGATGATGTTGAGCAGGCTGGCAACAGCATCGGCGCCAAAGAAGAATGCCAGGGGAATAATCAGCAGGCCGCACCAGCTCTGCGCGTAACCGGCGATGAGCATGTTGCGCGTGATGGCCTTGGTGTCCCCGTCCTCGACGTTTTTGTCGATACGGTGCACCAGCAGTAGCATCACCGGCTGGCCCAGGGCGGTATCGAGCGCCAGGACGATCGTTGCGATGGGAATGCCCAAGGTCAGGGCCGCCGAAGCGTCCGCGCCGGCCTGCATGGCAAGCGACACACCCAGAATGGTTCCGGAAATCGTATCGGGCGGGTTATACGCACCGACCGAGATGGCGCCGACCATGGCAAGCTCCATCGTGGCGCCCATGATCGTGCCGGTCACCATGTCGCCCATGACAAGGCCAACCAGAGGTCCGAGCACGATCGGGCGCTGGAGGTAGCTCGTGCCCGTCAGCCACTCGGAATAACCCAAAAGGGCGATCAGGAAAATCAGGATTGTCTTGATAACCATGATGTCCCCTAACCGATGACCTTCGCGGCGTCAGTCTTCGCATCTGCCGGAATCATCTGAATGAACAGCTCATAGCCCTCGCCGAGCAGCTCCTTCACGTAGGCCTCGTTCTCGGGCGTAAGGAACACGCTCGTCGAGACCTGGCGAGCGTCCTCGCTAAAGGCAACATTGCCGAGGTTAATCTTCTTGACGCCCATCGCCTTGGCGACGGCACCGGCCTGCTGGATCGTCTCGCAAACCACGAAGAGCTTGTACTTGTCGGTCACACCGCTCTGAAGCGCCTTGACGGCATCCTCGGTGTTTTTGACGACGACCTTGCAGCCCTCCGGCTTTGCAAGGGACAGAGCCTGCAGACGAAGCTTGTCATTGAGGACCGTGTCGCTCACCAACAGGATGCAGTCGGCACCCAGAGCCGAGGTCCAGCTAACGGCAACCTGGCCATGAAGCAGTCGGTAGTCCACGCGAATCATCTGAATCATGATGTGCTCCCTAGTGATTAAAACTCATCGAGTTCGGCCTGCCCCAGCAGGTCGTTGACGTACTTGACCTTGGTGTCGTCCGCCTCGACGATCTGGCGAATGGCCTCATCGATCGGGGTGGATTCGGGCACGAACAGCAGCTGAATAAGGAGCGGCAGGTTCATGTTGGTCACCAGATGCGTGTTGGGACGCGTCTGGACGATCTTGGTGAACTCGTTGTTGACACTGCCGCCGAACAGGTCGGTGCAAACGACGACTTCATCGTCCGCGGCAAAGCCGTCCAGAATCGCTGCGGCCTCCTTGACCAGGTCCTCGTTTCCGTCGACATACATAGAGAGCGCATGGACGTTTTCGCGCTCGCCGGAAAGCAGGCCGATGCTCTCGACGATTCCAGACGCAAAATGCGCATGGGACGCCACGATAAACTGCCTCATTCGATTCCCCTTTCTTGCGAATTTCGGCATAAAAATGCCCGGACGCATGCGCCCGGGCAGGGTGCTTCTTGATCAGTAGCTTATTTGCCACCGATTAGTAGTCGAACTGGTGATAGTAACGACGGTAGTTGAGGTTGTGCTTGGTGACCGTCTCGTAGTAAGCGGCAAGGCGATCGGTGATCAGCGAGGAGAGGATCCACGGAGACACGATGACGCGGAACTCGTCGTCAAGGCCGGGGATCGCGAACTCGGCGGTGTCGA
>CABQNA010000025.1 GCA_902465425.1 uncultured Collinsella sp. | reverse complement strand
GGCTGGCTCGCAGCGTCGAGAGGTTCCGGCGTTTGGCAAAACGCCGGAACAATCAATGTTCAATCCAGCAGCGTAGGGTCTCGCCGGCCTGTAGGTGACGCAGATTCTCTGCGGCAATGTCGACCACATTGTTGAGCGTAGCCTCCAAGTGGAACCAGCCCGAGACATGCGGTGTGATGAGCATGTTGGGCGCATCCCACAGCGGGCTTGTCGCGGGCAGGGGCTCGGGGTCGGTGACGTCGACCGCGGCGCCGGCGAGATGTCCCGACTCCAAGGCGGCAACCAAGTCGTCGGCGACCACAAGGTCGCCGCGGCCGCCGTTGGCAAAGAAGGCGCCCGGCTTCATCGCGGCGAAGAACTCGGCGTTCGCTAGGCCGCGGGTCTCGGGTGTGCTCGGCATAAAGGATGCGACGATGTCTGCCTCTGCCAGGCACTCAGGTAGGGCGTCCATGCCGTCCATGTCCTCAAACACAATGGGGTAGACGAGTGGATGGCGCTTGATGCCGCGGACGTGCGCGCCCATGTTGCGGCAGAGCGTGGCAAAGTGGCCGCCAATGTCGCCCGCGCCCAGCACCAGCACGTTGGCATTTTTGAGCGAGGTAACCGGCCCCAAATCCTCCCAGCGATGCTCGCGCTGCAAGTCGTGATAGCCGGGCAGGCGCTTCATCATGGAAAGGACCATGGCAAACATGTGCTCGCTCACGGCCTGGCCGTAGGCGCCGATCGAGCAAGACAGCTTGGCTTCAGCCGGCACGGTGCCGGCGGCCAAGTAATCGTCATAGCCGGCGGTCTGCAATTGCAACAGCTGGAGATGCTCGCATGCGGTAAGCAAGGCAGGGTCTATGTTGCCCAAGATTACGTTGGCGTTGGCGACCTGCTCACGCGTGATGGCGTCGGAGCTCGTGTAGATAAAGTCCTCGCCCGGAGCACTCGACTCAAGAATTGCGCGATGGCGGTCGTTGACGGGCAGCAAAACCAGGATGTTCACAAGCAGTCCTCTCCGCTCAGCCTGCCAAAAAGGGACAGGTTTATTTTGGCAGGTTTTATCAGGCAAAACGTTCAAATAAAACGCCGGATGCAAGACGAGCGTGCCCGTCAGCATCCGGCGTCCGCACGGCTACCAGCTCAGCAGCTCGTAGCCGTCCTCGGTCACCACGAGCTGTACCTCGCACTGGGCCGAGTCGCTGCCGTCCTTGGTGCGCACGCACCAGCCGTCGCCCTTGCTAATCTTAATGTCGGGCGCCCCGGCGTTGACCATGGGCTCGATGGTAAAGACCATGCCCGGAGCCATGATGGTGTCCACATCGGGCGCCTCGGTGGTAAAGCCCACAAACGGGTCCTCGTGGAACTCCTTACCGATGCCGTGTCCGCCGTACTCGCGCACCACGCTAAAGCCGGCGTCCTCGACCGTCTTTTGCACGGCTTCGGCCATAACGGAGAGCGGCAACCATGGCCTGACGGCTGCCAAGCCCGCTTCCACGCTGGCGCGGGTGACCTCGACCAGGCGCTGGCGCTCGGCAGAGACCTCACCGATGCAGAACATGCGGCTCGAATCACTAAAGTAGCCGTCCAGGATCGTGGAGCAGTCGACGTTGATGATGTCGCCCTCGTGCAGCACGTCCGTATCGCAGGGGATACCGTGACAGACCACGTCGTTGATCGAGGTGCATACGCTCTTGGGGTAGCCCTCGTAGTTGAGGTCGGCCGGCGTGCCGCCGTGCTCGACGGTGTAGTCGTAGATCATCTGGTCGATCTGGTTGGTGGTCATGCCCGCGGCGATGTGCTCGCCTACGTAATCGAGCACGCCCACGTTGATGGCGGCCGAGCGCTTGATGCCCTCGATATCGGCGGGCGTCTTGTAGAGCGTGCGGGGCAGAACCTCCCAGCCCTCTTCCCACAAGCGCTCGAGGCGCTCATCAAAGGTGCTATGGCATTTCTTATATTTTTTGCCGCTGCCGCACCAGCAAGCGTCGTTGCGGCCGGGCACGGGTCCTTTGTCAAACATGGCTAACTTCCTTTCATCCGCAGCTAGTATAGCCCACCCACGCGTCTATAAAAGTTGCGGTGACATAGTTCCGATTTAAGCGGTTTAACAGCACAAATAGGAACTATATCACCGCAACTGATGGGGCGGGATGGCGGGCACTGGCTGCTGCGTGGTTTTGCTAGTAGCTCACCTGGCAGGGGATGCCGAGGGCGCGCACGCGTGCAGCAATCTTGTCGAGCACCTCGGGCGCCGCTTTGGCAAGGCCGGCGATTGGTGTCTCGCGCGCCACTGTGTAGATGGTCGCCTCCTGCGGGCGAATGCGCTCGAGCGCCGAGAGCCAAGGGCCGACGTACTCCTCGCCGGTGTTATCGAGAGACTTGCCTCGGTACTCGCCGCTCAAAAACATCGTCTGGATAATGACGTGGCCGTTAAAGCTCGCGAACGTTTCGATCTGGTGCTCTACATCGTAGGGGCCAACGGGCTGGTCGAGCAGCTGGATAAAAGCCGGGTCGACCGTATCGAGCTTGAGGATGTTGTCGTCGACCATCATGAGCGCATCGTGTACCTGGGGACGGTCGGCGCGCGTGCCGTTGGAAAGCACGGCAATCTTGGTGTTTGGGGCCAGCTCGTCGCGCAGCGCGACGGCGCCGGCGATGGCCTGCGGAAACTCCGGTGCGGCGGTGGGCTCGCCGTTGCCTGCGAAGGTGATTACATCGGGGAGCTCGCCCTCGGCTGCCATCTCGCGCAGCTTTACCTCGAGCGCGTCGAGTACCACGGCAGCTATGTTGTACGGCTCATGGCAGGGGCGCTCAGCGTTGAGACCGTTTTCGCAGTAAATGCAGTCGAACGTGCAGATTTTGCCGCTGGCCGGCATCATGTTGACACCGAGCGAAAGGCCCAGGCGACGGCTGCGGACGGGCCCAAAGATGGGGCTGGCATTTAAAAACGTAGACATAGGCATATGCTCCTTGGGACAGTTGAGCTTAAGCATAGCATCGGCTCCAACGTATGGTCCGGGCTTGTGCTTTGCAGGTTTCGTTTTTTAACTCTGCCTTCGATGCCGCGTCATGAAAGGTATCGGGTCGGGTACAGTTAATCTGTTAACAAAGCGCAAGACGATGGGGCACAACATGGAATTTACGGTCGAGAATGCGGGCACTACGATCGCCTGCCGCGAGTATGCCGGCCCGGTTGTATCGTCCGATGCACCCGCCTTGGTGTGCGTGCACGGTGCCTGCGTCGACGGCGTCTTTTTTGACGCCATCGCCCGCGAGCTCGCCTGTGACTATCGCGTCATTACCTACGACCGCCGCGGTTGCGGCGAGAGCGGCGACGCTGCAGACGGACGCTACGACCTCGCCGTCCAGGCTGCCGACCTGCAGGCCGTTATCGAGCATATTGGCACTCCGGCAAACGTGCTCGCGCACAGTGCCGGTACGCTGGTGACGCTGGAGCTTCTCCGTGCAAACCCCACCATAATCTCGCGTGCGATTCTGCATGAACCCGCCGTGACGGATGAGGGTGCCGGTCTGGGCGCGGCCCCGGTTTTGCTCGAGATGATCGCCGCGGGAAAGGTCTCCAGGGCATTACGGGCCTTCCTGGGTGCCATCGGCGATTCGGACCCTGAGGCCCCCAAGTTAACCGAGGCAGAAGCCAAGCATGCCCTGCGCAACGGCCGCGGCTTCATGGCAAACGAATACGGGATTACTATGACCTGCGTTCCCGATTGGGATAGTGTCCGTGCGTCGAAAACGGTGGCCGCCGTGCTCCTGGGCGAGCTCTCGATTGGCACGCCTCGCGAGGCGGGCACGAGGGTGGCGGCTGAGCTTTTGGACTGTCCACTCGTAATGGTTCCCGGCGCGCACAACGGCCTGCGCGATCGCCCGGCAGCGGCTGCCCAGACTGTCCGTGGCATCCTGGGGTTCTAGCACTCGCAATAGCCAAAGCAGCCTTCACCCGCAAACGTTTCGTCCGTGTTAACAAATGTGTTCAAAACTTCACGTCTGCGGCTTCAATCGCGCCGTCTGCCAACTCATAAAAATGTAACAGCATTTACGTGCTTACCTGCATCGGCAAGGTGTTACCCTTGTAACATTTGGAACCCACCGCTACCATGCGAAGCTATCGAAAGGGCCCCATATGCTCAATAATCACGAGGTCAATCTAACCGACGAGGAGGCTGCCGCCGAGGTCGCCCGTGTCGCGAAGACCTACCCCGTGGTACGTTTGCTGTCGGCCGATCAGATTAAGAGCGAGCCTAACTGCCTGCTCGCCGGCGATCGCTGCCCTTGTCTGCGCCAGTCGAGTCTTGAGGCCTTGACAGATTCCGATGAGGTGTCGGAGCAACTGCTCAACGATGGCGTTGAGTACCGCGCTCGCCTGCGCCCTCTGAAGGTCGAGGGCGAGCCTCATGTCCTGCTGATGGTGCGTCCGATCGATGGGCAAGAGGCCGCAAAAGAGGACCTTGTCTACACCGACGTGCTGACGAGCGTGCACAATCGCCGATATTACGAGGAAAAGCTCCGTAGCGCCCGCATGAACGCCGGCGTTGCGATGATCGACCTTGATGATTTTAGGGTCTTCAACGATACGTGTGGCCGTCATGCCGGCGACCTTGCGCTCGGTGCCGTGGCGACAGCCATGCGCAGCGGAATCCGTTCGACTGACGAGCTTGTGCGCTATGGCTGCGACAAGTTTGTGGTTGTCATGCCCAATATTCCCTCCGATGACTTCACCCGTCGCCTGCATCAGGTGTCCGATGCCGTTCGTTCCACGATTATTCCGGGCCATGAGTACGTGAGCTTGACGGCATGTGTTGGTGGCGTTCGCATTCATGGCGAGACGGTCGATGAGGGCGTTGGCCGCGCTGTCCAGTTACTGAGCCGCGCTAAGGCAAAAGCCGGTACGGTCGTGACCGATGCCGATTCCATCGAGGCCTTCCAAAGCGAAAAGCCTTTGGTACTTATTGTCGATGACTCCGAGATGAACCGAGTCATTCTCAGCGAGATGCTCAAGGACGAGTATTGCATCCTCGAGGCCGACAACGGTCGTACGGCGCTCGACATGGTCGACCGCTATGGTGATGAGTTGTCGCTCGTGCTGCTGGATATTGTCATGCCGGGCATAAGCGGCTTTGAGGTGCTGGCCGGTCTGTCGCGCCGATCGGTTAGTGACAATCTGCCTGTCATCATGATTTCGAGCGAAGATTCCGATGATATGGTTCTGCGCGCGTACGAGCTGGGCGCCTCGGACTATATCAACCGCCCGTTTGACTCCCGTGTCGTGCGCCGCCGTGTAAGCAACACCATCCGCCTATACGCCAAACAGCGCCGCCTGACGAGCCTGCTGTCCCAGCAGTACAACGAGCGTGTCAAGAACAGTCGCATGCTCATCGACATCATGGCTGGCGTCATGGAGCTTCGCAACGGCGAGAGCGGCAGACACGTTACGAACATCGAGAAGCTGACCGAGCTGCTGCTTGGCTGTCTGGTCCAGCGCAGCGACACCATTTCCCTTGACAATGAGGAGCGCTCCACGATTGCCCTGGCTTCGGCGCTGCACGATATCGGCAAGATGTCGATTGACGATGCGATTCTCAACAAACCCGGGCGCCTTACGCCCGAGGAGTTCGAGATTATGAAGACGCATACCACAATCGGCGCCGACATGCTGCTTGAGCTGGGTAGCCATCACGCCGGCAATGCGCTTATGGAATATGCGTACCAGATTGCGCGTTGGCATCACGAGCGCTGGGACGGCAAGGGTTATCCCGATGGCCTTAAGGGCGACGAGATCCCTATTGCCGCGCAGGTGGTCTCGGTGGCCGACGTGTACGATGCTCTGACGAGCGTGCGCGTGTACAAGGACGCTATCCCGCACAAGGAGGCAATTCAGATGATCCTGGACGGTAAGTGCGGCACCTTTAACCCGCTGCTGCTCGATTGTCTGCTCGAGGTGCAAGACCAAATTGCCGAGACGTTGGCACGCCCCGCCGACGTCGTCGCGTTTCCCACGATTTAGTTTGACCAAAGGAGTTTTTAATCCATGATTTCCATGCGTGAGGCGTATGAGAAGATCGGCGCCAATTATGATGACGCGTGTGCTCGGCTGATGGGCGAGGAAATGCTCGCCCGCTTTGCCCTCAAGTTTTTGGATGACGAGAGCATGACAAGCTGGAGGCCGCCATGGCGGCGGGAGACGCCGAAGGTGCGTTTATGGCAGCGCACACGCTCAAGGGCGTGAGCCAGAACCTGGGATTCGATAATCTGTACGAGCCGGCGGTCGTGGTAACCGAAGCGCTGCGTGGTGCCGATGCCGTTGACGGCGCTCGCGAGGGAATGCATGCGTTGCAGCAGCAATATGCGGCTACGATGTCGGCTCTGCGCGAGGCGGCTGAGTAAGAGGCTGCGAGCCTTGATGACTATGAGAGTGGATAATCTCCCGTTTTAGGCCCGGTGGCGGCCTCAAAGTGGGAGATTATCCACTCTCGTTCGGTAAGTGTCCGAAAATCCACGCTCACTCCTTCGGATTAGCAAATGGCCTATGCGCACCGGCTGGGCTTTCCGCATGCAATCCATATCGTTGTTCGATAAACTATTCCGATAACGATAGATTCGATGAGGGTGAGTATATGTCCAACAGCGTTCAGCGTATGGCCAAGGCGGGCGAAAACATCAGGAAGCTTGGTTTTTGCATGGCGGTCGTTTTTGCGGGAATGCTCGTCTCTTTTGCCGCGCTGGTTGTTTACGTGATCTGGTATGCGGTTGCAAACGTTGCTTCTGTCGATTCTTTCGGTGTTGTGACGCTTCTCAATGGCGGGTGCATCGTTATCCCAAGCGGACTGTGCATGGCGCTTGTTATGGGTATTTCGCTTGTCGTTCTGTGCGGGATCAGCCGTAACATCTCGCGAGGCGTCTCGCCCTTTACCAAGACGCATGTGCGGCTTATCCGTGTTCTCGCGCTTGCCTTTGCTGTTAACGCCGCGGTTTCGCTTGTTGGTGCCTATGGATCGGTCAATCTCACCATTGGTGGGCTGGAGCTTTGTATCGTGCCTCATTCCTTCGTTATCGCGATTTGCCAGGGCGTCGCCTTTGACGCGGGGTCGCTTATCGGTGCGGCTGTCTGTTTGTTTGTCTCGGTGATCTGGAGCTATGCCTCGCTGCTCCAGGAGCAGTCTGACGAGCTTGTGTAGGAGGAAACATGAGCTATCTCATCATCGAGCTTGAGACGCAGCTGCTTAAGACCGGAAAGACCAGCGCTGATCTGATTCGGGCGACGGGGCATACTCCGGCTAATATTTCAAAGCTAAGAAACGGAAAAATTAAAGCTATTCGTCTTAAGACGCTTCTCGATATCTGCGATGAACTTGATTGTCAACCGGGAGATATTATTCGGCGCGTGAGCGAGAAGGAGCTTGAGGAGCTTATTGTCGAGCGCGCAAAAAATGTCGTGAGGCAGATGCGGAATGGTGGAGGCAATGAGGCGTCGCTTCCGACATCAGTCTTTGCTGTCGATTTGAGTGACGAGTAGCTTAAGGCGAACAACCAAAACGAAGTATCAGCGTGAAGGGACCCGTGTCTATCACGGGTCTCTTCTTTCAGATTATCTTGACAAATATGAGTTATCGAAAAACAATAACAACCATGGGAAACGATAAAGGATAGAAGGAACGATATGAGCGTTTTTTCTATCGAGCAGGACGGGAGGCCAATGAACGCATCAGCGATAAAGTTATCAAAGGTGTCAAAGCGCTACGGGAAACGGCGCGTTTTGCATGACGTTTCCTTCGAGGTGCATCAGTCTGAGCTCCTTGCCCTTGTTGGTGCAAACGGGGCGGGTAAAAGCACGCTTATTAAAATAGTGCTGGGCCTCTGCGAGCCGTCGTCGGGGAGCGTGGAGCTCTTTGGAGGCAAATCAAAAAAAGAGCTTGGTCTGATGCGGACGCGTGTCGGCTATGTGCCAGATTCCAGCGGAACATACCAATCTCTCAACGCGGTTGAGAATCTTCAAATCCGATGTGCGGAATGGGGGCTTGATGAGAATCGTGAGATTCCTCGCGTTTTGAGCCTAGTCGGGCTGGACGTCGATGAAAAAAAGAGCGTAAGCAGTTTTTCTCTGGGAATGAAACGGCGGCTGGATATAGCTACGGCTTTGTTGGGTGACACTGACTTGCTAGTTTTCGATGAGCCAGCAAATGGATTGGACCCGCTGGGCATCGAGAGTATATGGACCCTTATCGGCCGATTGAATCGAGAGCAGGGTAAGACCATGCTCATCTCTAGTCATGATTTGGATGAGCTGGCATCGGTTGCAACAAGTTGCCTGTTTATTCATGACGGTAAACTGCTGAAAAAGGAATCGATGGATGTCATAAGGGACGAGGCGCCGTCCCTAAAAGAATATTACAGGCGCTTGATGAAGGCGGTCTCGCTATGAAGCGGGCGATTCATCCCATAAAGGCGGACATGATGCGTTTACACAGGATGTTTCCGGCGCAGTTTGGTCTTGCGCTTATGCTGACGTTCGGCCTTCTCTTCGGCATCTTTCTAAAAAACGGAACAACGTTGCTAGCCTTTGGCTATGGCGTTTGTGGGGAGGATATTGGTTTCCTCTGGAATGCAATCGATCCTTCTGCGCCTGATGAGTCCCTTGCGCGCAGCGCTTTTGCCGGTACATCCCTGTTCGTTCCACTCATCGTTTGTTTGGTGCTTTTACAGGAGCATGGCTATAAAGAGGGGCACCGAATTTCTTCGGCAAGAGGTCTCAACCGCTTTTATGGGGCTCTAGCCCATGCATTTTCGTCTGCTTTAATAATTGGCGCAGCGTATAGCGCGCTTTGCCTTCTTCTTTTTGCAATAGCCATAATACGTGGAGGGCATAACTACTCGCACAACATACTAACTGTATTTTTGCCTGCAATGATAGTCAACGCCGTATTGGTGATATCGGTTGCGTTGGAGACGACGACCATCTATCGGATTACAGGCAGCGCCGTATTGAGCGGGGCTGTTGTAATAATCGGATTTGTCATGAGCTTGACGCTCTACGGAACTTACCTTCAGACGCCCATACCGTCCTTGCGATGGATCTTCTTTCTTCCGGGGCCGTACCTTGGAGTCGGATGTGCCCTTGGGTATAGCGATATGGGGCAGCTGACGCTTCTGGGATATGGCGCGGCAGCCAGCTGTCTATCGGTATTGATTTACGCTCTCGTGAGCTTTCGTGCTGGGGGTGTACTCAATGGCGCGTCAGACTAGAAGATTTCTTCATTCAGAATTGAAGCATGTGAGCAAATGGACGTACGCCTTAATCCTGGTAATTTATGCGTGCATGGTGGTATTGCAGCTTAATTCTTTCCCGATGTGGTTCTGTAGCCTCCGTGAGAACAGTTTCTTGGGCTTTTTCCCAGACCCGACGCTTCGGCTATCGGCAGAGGATGTCCTTCTATTTGGTAATGCAGAGGTTTTTCGCGGTCTACTGTTCAACGTAGCCCCGTTGGCTCATGCATTGTTCTTTCCGTTCATCGCGGCTTGCATTGTGCCGCGCTTTGTCAGTTCGGGCTTTATTGAGGAACCGTGGGGGTTGTCGGAGGCTCGGGGAGGGAAACGTGTGTGCGCTATCGTTGCGCGAGTGGTGCTGTCTTCTTTTGCCCTTTTGGGCGCGTTTATCCTGTCGAGTGTCGTTTTGTACTGCCTTAACTGTGCAATCGTTTTGGATGCTCAACAGTATTTCAACCTGAATATATTTTGCGATCGACTTCTTCTGGCGAGTGTCGTCTGCCTTGTATATGTGGTCTCTTGCGTGATTGCTGTTTCCTATTTTGGGTCCGGCTTCGGTCCGATTGGCATGCTGCTGCTTGTCAACGTTGTAGCGATCTACATACAGATCGGGGCCAATTCCATGCTTCCGCTTCCGTCCTCGATGCTCATGTGGATTTGCGGCGTGACCCCGTTGGGGAATAGTCAATGCATTTCGATTCTAATTGACTGCCTAATAAACGTAGCAAGCATTTTTGCCATCTGCTTTACCGTCGACCGATTGCGGTCGAGATTTCTTTGATTGTTTGTGAGGAATAATCATACCGAGCATACCAAATACAGGAGGGGCGGGCACCGTGCTGGTGTCCGCCCCTCCTGGCTTAGGAGGCTTTAACTTGTGCGGTTCGCGAGCTAGCGGGCCTGCTTTACCTTGGCCGCTGCCTCGACAAACGACTTCCACAGGTTAAAGTCGGTCTCGAGCGTCTTCCACGTGTACTCAGGGTGCCATTGCACGCCCAGGCAGAACGGCTGGCCTTCGACTTCGATGCACTCGGGAACGCCGTCGGTTGCCTTGGCGACCAAGCGCGTGCTCTTACCCAGACGGTCGACGCAGCAGTGGTGTGCGGAGTTGGTCTGGATAAGTCTGTGCCCGCCAACCGCGCGCTCCAGAAGCGAGCCCGGCACGACCTCGACGGGATGTACAGGGTCGTTGAGCACGTGGGTATGGCGCCACTGCGTGCGCCCCTCGCGAGCGCCCAGGCTCGGTACGTCCATGCACAGGGTGCCGCCAGTGGCGACATTGAGCAACTGCGTGCCGCGGCAGGTGGTAAAGAGCGGCTTTTTGGCACGGAGCACCTCGCCGACCAGCTTAAACTCAAAGCTATCGCGAATCTCGCAGCAGAGGGTGGGGTCGTAGGGTCGATCATCGCCCCAGCGCTTGGGGTTGACGTCCGGGCCGCCGGGAATGGCGATGCCGTCGGCGATATCGACGTAATGACGGATAACCTCAATGTCCTCGGTGATGGACATCTGCAGCGGCAGACCGCCGGCGGCAAGGATGGCATCGACAAAGACACTTGCGATCTCCTCGTTGGGGGAGAGCGTTTCGCTCAAAAACGGCTTCGCCTCTTCCCAGCGCGGCGCGACGAGGATGAGTGGGCGGTCGGCGGGGGCGACGTCGACGTGCGGGGTGTAGGACGATGAAGTACGAGTTCCGATCATAGGTGTAACTTTCGAGTTTGGATGGGCATGGCGGGCGGGTGGGCGGTCTGGCTAGTGACCCTTGATGGAGTTGAGGAAGTCCTGGGCGCGCTTGGTCTGGGGGTGGTCGAAGAACTCGTCGGGCGTGCCGGTTTCCACGATCTGGCCGTCGGCCATGAACACGACGCGGTCGGCCACGCGGCGGGCAAAGTTCATCTCGTGCGTGATGACGATCATCGTCATGCCCTGCTGTGCCAGACGGACCATGACCTCGAGCACCTCGTTGATCATCTCAGGGTCAAGGGCGCTCGTGGGCTCGTCAAAAAGCATGGCCTTGGGTTGCATGGCAAGCGAGCGGGCGATGGCTACGCGCTGCTGCTGGCCGCCCGAGAGCTGTGCGGGCACCTTATCGGCCTGCTCGGCAACGCCCACGCGGCCCAGCAGGTCCATGGCGCGCTCGCGGGCCTCGTCCTTGGAGACACCCAGCACATCGACCGGTCCCAGCATGACGTTCTGCAGTACGGTCATATGTGCGAACAGGTTGAACTGCTGAAACACCATGCCCAGCTCGGCGCGCATGCGGGCAAGATCCTTGCCTTCTTGCGGCAGGGGCTCGCCCTCGATGAGGATCTCGCCCGAATCGATGGTTTCCAGGCGGTTGATGGTGCGGCACATGGTCGACTTGCCTGAGCCCGAGGGACCGATCACAACGACGACCTCGCCGCGGTCGACCGAGAGATTGATGTCGTTGAGGACGTGCAGATCGCCATAGTGCTTATCGACGTGTCTGAGCTCGATCAGCGGCTGATTGCCGGTGGAAGAGGTGCTCTGTGCCATGGTGCTCGGCTCCTTATGACTCGAAATGGTAAAGCGTTAGCGGATGATGGTCGCGCCGGTCTTGTGCGAAACATAGACAGCGGCCTTGTTGATCGCGACGTTGATGAGGATGTAGATGACCGCGATAACCAGGTAGACCGACACGAGGGCGTCGTAGTTGGTAATGAGCACGCGGGCGTTTTGCATGAGGTCGGGGTAGCTCACCACGTAGGCAACGGTGGTGTCTTTGACTACGACCACGAGCTGCGAAATCAAGGACGGAATGATAAACCGAATAGCCTGCGGCAACACGATTTTAAAGGTGATTTTAGCTTTGGAGAGACCGAGTGCCTGGGCTGCCTCGACCTGACCGCGCGGCACGGCGTTGACGCCGGCGCGGAAGATCTCGGCAAGTACACCGGCTGCAGCAAGCGCGACGGGAAGCGTGAGCATCCAAAACGACGGCAGCGCGATCTTGTACTGGGGCAGCACCAAAAAGAAGAAGTAGATGAACAGCAGGCTCGGCACACCGCGGAAGAAATCGGTGAGCACGCGGCAGACCAGCTGCAGCGGCTTGATGCCGCTGGTGCGGCCGAGCATAAGGGCTAAGCCCA
>CABQNA010000024.1 GCA_902465425.1 uncultured Collinsella sp. | reverse complement strand
AAAAAGAAGCCGCCCCGATAACAGAGGCGGCATCAAGCAAGTCTATTTATTAGCGTCCCTCAAGACCCAACGAGAACGCAGAAATGTAGCCCGGGGCTTATCCTTTCCCGAACGCGACCCTCGCGAAGCGCGTGAGCGGGCGGGAAAGGGTGAGCCCCGGGCGGACAATTAAGCGCGTTACTCGGCAGCGGCCTTGAACTTGTTGTAGTTGATCAGGCAGCCGGCCTTGACGATGGCACGCTCCTCTGCCGTCATATCGGCAATATAGAGCTCAATCTGCTCGACCGCACCGTCGGCACGCACCACATAGGCGGCGATGTTCTGCAGATCACCGTCGAGCGCGGCACGGATACCCGGCACAAAGACGTAGTCGCCCACCTCAAAGTTGGGCTCCGCCTCCATCTGGAAGGGCACCATGCCCCAGTTCATCACGTTGGAGCGATAGCGCTTGGTGGCGTACTCGTGGACGATGTTAGCCAGGCCGCCGATCACGCGCTGGCAGCTCGCGGCCTGCTCGCGGGCAGAACCGTCGCCGGGCTTCTTGGCATAGAGCATAGAGCCGTACTCGGTCGCCTTGGCGTCGGCCGCGACACCAGCGCCGGCCAGTGCCTCAAACACACCGGCAAGCTCGGCATCGAGCGCGGCCAGGTCGCCCGCGGCTTCACCGGCAACGCGACGCTTCTCCACCGCGTCGACCTCCTTAGAGCGGCCCACGTAGGCAGGGTCGCGGCGGCTGAGCGTAAACTCGGCCAGACCCAGCGGGTTGGAGCGGAAGGAGCTCGTCTCGCCCGAGGGAATGAGCTCGTCGGTCGTGGTGACCGGGTCCATGATCTTGGAGCACACCTTGAGCAGGATGTCGTCGCCGAGCGGCTCCATCGCGGGCCACGGCTTGATGTTGGGGCCTTCGACCAGATCGTCGGCAGGCTCCGCCTTGCCAAAGCCCCAGTACACGCGCTTTTTGTACGGTGCGTCGTCAAAGGTGTACTCGCAGGCCTCGTCCCAAGTCTCCTCGGGCAGGTCGGTCGCCGGCGTCAGGACGCCGCCGTTGGCAGCCGTTGCCGCAATGGAGCGAGCGTCCATCAGGGCCACGGCGCTCAGCTGGCCATTACCCGGCTTGGAACCCTCGCGGTTGGGGAAATTGCGCGTGGTGTGGCGGATGGACAGGCCGTTGTTGGCAGGCGTGTCGCCGGCGCCAAAGCACGGACCGCAGAACGCCGTACGCACGATCGCGCCGGCCTCCATAAGGTCGTAGATGTAGCCACGGCGCGTAAGTTCGAGCGCCACGGGCTGGCTTGTGGGATAGACCGACAGCGAGAACTCGCCGCAGCCGGTGTTGGCGCCCTTAAGCACGCGGGCAGCCTGGACCACGGAGTCGTAGTTACCGCCCGAGCAGCCGGCGATAACGCCCTGCTGCACGTGCAGCTTGCCGTCGACGATCTTGTCGAGCAGGCTAAAGTGCGTCTTGCCCTCGCCGATCTTGGCAGCCTCGAGCTCCACCTCATGCAGGATATCCTCGAGGTTCTCGTTGAGCTCGTCAATCTCGAAGCCGTTGGAAGGGTGGAACGGCAGCGCGATCATGGGCTTGATGCTCGACAGATCGACCTCGACGCAGCCGTCGTAGTAGGCGACATCGGCGGGCTTGAGCTCGCGGTAGTCGTCGCCGCGGCCGTGCATGGTCAAAAACGCGTGTGTGTCCTCGTCGGTAGCCCAGATGCTCGACAGGCAGGTGGTCTCGGTGGTCATGACATCGACGCCGTTGCGGTAGTCAGTCGTCATGCTCGCGATGCCGGGACCCACAAACTCCATGACCTTGTTCTTAACGTAGCCCTTGGCAAAGACGGCGCGGATGATGGCGAGCGCCACATCGTGCGGGCCGACGCCGGGGCGCGGGGCGCCCGTGAGGTAGATGGCGACGACGCCGGGATAGGCAACGTCGTAGGTGTCGCGCAGCAGCTGCTTTGCCAGCTCGCCTCCGCCCTCGCCCACGGCTATGGTGCCCAGGGCGCCATAGCGGGTGTGCGAGTCGGAACCCAGAATCATCTTGCCGCAACCGGCGAAGTTCTCGCGCATAAAGGAGTGGATGACGGCGATGTGCGGCGGGACGAAGATGCCGCCGTACTTCTTGGCCGCGGAAAGGCCAAAGACGTGGTCGTCCTCGTTGATGGTACCGCCCACAGCACACAGCGAGTTATGGCAGTTGGTGAGCACGTAGGGCAGCGGGAACTGCTCCATGCCCGAGGCGCGCGCCGTCTGGATGATGCCGACAAAGGTGATGTCGTGGCTCGCCATGGCGTCGAAGCGAATCTTGAGTGCCTCGGGATCTCCGGACGTATTGTGTGCCTGGAGGATCGAATACGCGATGGTGCCGCGCTTGGCATCCGCGGGCGTCTGCGTAATACCGCGCTCGGCGGCCTCGGCCGCAGGCACAACCTCGCTGCCGCCGCGCAGGTAGATGCCGTCCTCGTACAGCTTGACCATACTGTCTCCCACTCTGCCCAAAAGATTTGGGCGCATAGCATACATTCGTTTAATATCGTGCCATAGAACGGTTGCGAGTGGGTTACGAATCTGCACGTTCACTTTATCTCGGTAAAGTAAAGGGCAAGCCCGGTGCGGTCCGGCAAATTTGGTGCAAGAGCGTCCCTTTCGACTAGTCATTTAAGAACGTCCCCAATGACTACCCATAACAACGCCGATGTTTTGGCGCGGACAGCGAAAGCCCACCAGAGCGAGCAAGGTGCCTTGAAACAAGGCGGCATTGATCTTCTGATCATGCCGCCGAAGTTGAAAGGCAGATTGCCGCTCTGGCGGGCTTGCAGCGTCGACCGGTCCGCCGTTCGTTAGAACGGCGGAACCAAAGGCGCAGCGTCGAGCCGTTACGCCGTTCGGCAGAACGGCGTAACCTAGAGATCCCCGCCGGCACCCAAAAGCTTGCGCATGACCTGTTCGGGGTTAACCGAGCCGTCGCGCGGGGCCAGGGCGGTGATCTTCTTCTGCATCTTGTACTCGTGCAGCTCGTCCTCGAGCTGGCGCACGCGGGCGCGGAGCTTTTCGTTCTCGCGCTCGCGCTCCTCGGCACGCTCCTTCATATCGAGGATGCGCACCACGCCGGCAAGGTTGATGCCCTCGTCGGTCAGCTGGTTGATGAGCTCCAGGCGCTCGATATCGGCACGCGAATACAGACGCGTGTTGCCGCCCGAGCGCTGGGGGTTCACCAGGCCCTTGGACTCGTAGACGCGCAGAGTCTGCGGATGCATGCCGGTCAACTCGGCCGCCACGCTGATCATGTACAGCGGTTTATTCCTATTGTCCTCGGCCATGCTACCTGACCCCTTTCCGTCTCGTTATCGTCCATCATAAGCCCGCGGGCGCGGGTGTGCGCCACGACCGCCCTAGTACGTCGCCTTGTAACGGTTGACCTTCTCGCGATAATCGCGCGTGTCGGCCTCGCGCAGCTTGGTCATAGCATCGCGCTCGTCATCGGACAGGTTCGTGGGGACCTGTACCTTGATTTCGACGAGCAGCGCGCCTGTGCGGCCACGGTGCTTAACGTCGGGCGCACCCATCTCCTTAAAGCGGAACTTCTTGCCCGTCTGGGTGCCAGCGGGCACCTTCAGACGAACCGTCGCGCCGCCGGGCGTGGGCACATCAACCGTGCAGCCGAGCGCCGCCTCGTAGACCGAGATCGGCACCTCCATGGTCACATCGGCACCCTTGCGCTTAAACAGCGGGTGCTCCTCCACATGCGTGGTCACGACCAGGTCGCCGCGCTCGCCGCCGGCAACGCCGTACTCGCCGCGACGCTTGTAGCGCAGCTTGCCACCGTCGACCGCGCCCGCAGGCACCGAGACCGTAATGGTCTGTTGCTCGCCTGTCGAGGGAATGCGGTAGGTGACCTTGTGCGTCACGCCGCGAAACGCGTCCTCGGCCGTCACATCGACGGTCAGCGACAGGTCGCCGCCCTTGCGAGCACGGCTGCGGCCAGCGCCGGCACCGGCAGCGCCCGCAGCCCCGGCAAAGCCCGAGCCCCAATCGCTGCCCCAGGCGCCGTTGCCGCTAAAGATGCTGTCGAAGATGTCGCCCCAGCCGCTGGCACCCGCGCCGGCACCGTAGCCGCCGCCATACGCGCCGCCTGCGCCCGGCATGCCGCCAAACATGAGCATCTGGTCGTACTCTTTGCGCTTCTTCTCATCCGAAAGCGTCTCGTAGGCCTCGCTGATCTCCTTGAACTTGGCCTCGTCGCCGCCGGCATCGGGGTGATATTTTTGCGCGAGCTTACGAAACGCGCTCTTGATCTCTTTGTCGGAGGCGCTCTTGGATACGCCCAGGATGTCATAGAAGGTTTTGCCTGCAGCCATCGTAGCTCCTCTCCTGTTTCATCCGCCGCCCAGCGGGCGGCGGCTCATGCTTTCATATGGCACTAGGCCAGAAAGGGCCCCGGGTGTTGCCCCGGGGCCCTTCTCAATTACTCCTCGGTGCTCTCGGCCGTATCGGCCGCAGCATCCTCGGGCGCCGCTTCGGGCTCCGG
This sequence comes from uncultured Collinsella sp., assembly GCA_902465425.1. Classification (GTDB taxonomy): domain Bacteria; phylum Actinomycetota; class Coriobacteriia; order Coriobacteriales; family Coriobacteriaceae; genus Collinsella. Next base: position 8,646 of record CABQNA010000024.1, on the reverse strand, counting down.
TGCGGGGCGCTTCTCGCCGCCGTAGGTCACCGTCACCATCGCGGAACGCAGGATGCGATCCGCCATGCGGTAGCCCTTCTGGTACACGTCGTTGACGGTCTCGTCGTACTGCGACGCGTCCTCGACGCGACCCACGGCCTGGTGCTCGAGCGGATCGAACGCCTCGCCCTTGGGGTCGATGGGCTCAACGCCCTCGTGCGCAAACACATCGAGCAGCTTGGCATGCACCGCGTCGACGCCGTCGACGAACTGCTTAAAGTCGTCGGAAAGCTCTTGGCTGCGGGCATGGTCGATCGCGCGCTCGATATCGTCGATCACCGGCAACAGCGCGGTGACAAGCTTCTCGGTCGCGCGCTCGCGCTCGGCGATGCGCTCGTTGGCAGTACGGCGACGGAAGTTCTCCCAGTCGGCCTGCAGACGAGCGGTGCGCTCGGTAGCGTCCTTCGCCTTGTCCTCGGCGGCCTTCTGAGCCTCTGCCGCAGCATCGAGCTCATTGCGCACGTCGGCAAGCTCCTTTTGGGCCTGCTCGAACTTGAGCTTAAAGTCGTTGTCGGCGGCTTCCTCACCGGCGCGGATAGCAGCTTCCACCATCTCGTCCTCGGTCATCGTCGCCTCCTTGTTGGAATCCTCTACTTGGTTCTCGGCAGCCTCGGCGGCCTCGGCCTCGTTGGCCTCGGTAACGTCTGCGGCCTCTACGGGAATCTTCACGTCCTTCTCCTCAGAGTCAACGGGGGCGGCGCCAGCGGCAGCCGCCTCCGTGCGAGCTTTACGGGCGGACATGATTACTTGTCCTCGTCGTCCACAACCTCGTAGTCGGCGTCGACGACGTCATCGTCGGCAGGCTGGGCGCCGGCGGCACCGTCGGTCTGCTGCTGAGCGTCGGCGTAGACAACCTGAGCCAGCTCGTAGGCCACGGACTGCAGGGACTCGCCGGCGGCCTTGATGGCCTCGACGTCAGAGCCCTCGAGTGCCTTCTTGGCGTCGGCGATAGCGGCCTCGGCCTTGGACTTCACGTCGGCGGAAACCTTGTCACCGAGCTCGTTGAGGGTCTGCTCGGTGGAGTAGCACAGGCTGTCGGTCTGGTTGCGGACCTCGACCTCTTCCTTCTGCTTCTTGTCCTCCTCGGCATGAGCCTCGGCGTCCTTGACCATACGATCGACTTCGTCGTCGGACAGAGCGGTGGAGCCGGAAATGGTGATCTGCTGCTCCTTGCCGGTGCCCTTGTCCTTAGCGGAGACCTTGACGATGCCGTTGGCGTCGATGTCGAAGGTGACCTCGATCTGCGGCACGCCGCGGCGGGCAGCCGGGATACCGGTCAGCTGGAACTTACCGAGCGACTTGTTGTCGCGGGCAAGCTCGCGCTCGCCCTGGAGCACGTTGATCTCGACGCTGGTCTGGTTGTCGGCAGCGGTGGAGTAGACCTCGGTCTTGGAGGTCGGGATCGTGGTGTTGCGGTCGATCATCTTGGTCATGATGCCGCCCATGGTCTCGACGCCCAGCGACAGCGGGGTAACGTCGAGCAGCAGGATGCCCTCGACGTCGCCGGTAAGCACGCCGCCCTGGACGGCAGCGCCGTCGGCAACGACCTCGTCGGGGTTCACGGACATGTTGGGCTGCTTGCCGGTCATGGTCTTGACGAGCTCCTGGACGGCGGGCATACGGGTGGAGCCGCCGACGAGGATGACCTCGGTCAGATCGGAGAGCTTAAGCTTGGCGTCGCGCAGGGCGTTGGTGACAGGCTGCTTGCAGCGCTCGAGCAGGTCGCGGGTGATCTTCTCGAACTCGGCGCGGGTCAGCGTGTAGTTGAGGTGCAGCGGGCCGGACTGGTTCATGGTAATGAACGGCAGGTTGATGGTGGTCTGCTGGGCGGCGGAGAGCTCCTTCTTGGCGTTCTCGGCGGCCTCCTTCAGACGCTGCAGGGCCATGGGGTCCTGACGCAGATCGACACCGTTCTCCTGCTGGAACTTATCGGCCATCCAATCGATGACGCGCTGATCCCAGTCGTCGCCGCCCAGGTGGTTGTCGCCCGAGGTGGACAGAACCTCAAACACGCCGTCGGCGAGGTCGAGGATGGAGACGTCGAAGGTGCCGCCGCCCAGGTCGAAGACCAGGATGCGCTGGTCGGTGCCCTGCTTGTCCAGGCCATAGGCCAGAGCAGCAGCGGTCGGCTCGTTGACGATACGCTTGACGTTGAGGCCGGCGATCTTACCGGCGTCCTTGGTGGCCTGACGCTGGGCGTCGTTGAAGTAGGCCGGGACGGTGATGACGGCATCGGTGACGGTCTCGCCCAGATACTTCTCGGCGTCGGCCTTCATCTTTGCGAGCGTCATGGCGCTCACCTGCTCGGCGGTGTAATCCTTGCCCTCGATGTCGACGACGGCACGGCCACCCTGGCCCTCCTTGACCTCATACGGCACGGTCTTGATCTCGGAGGTGCACTCGGAGTACTTGCGGCCCATGAAGCGCTTGATGGAGAACACGGTGTTCTTGGGGTTGGTGACAGCCTGGTTCTTAGCGGCCTTACCCACGACGCGGTCGCCGTCGGCACGGAAGCCAACAACGGACGGGGTGGTGCGGTCGCCCTCGGCGTTCACGATAATGGTCGGAGAACCGCCCTCGAGGACGGCCATAGCGGAGTTAGTAGTACCAAGGTCGATACCAAGAATCTTACTCATTAGAAATTCCCTCTCTCTTTTGCGTTCGCGCCGCCTCGACGATCTGTCGCGCGGCGCTTCGGCTTGTCTTTCAGGATGTAGTGTATCCCCTTATGGGCCGGAATATACAAAATCTAAGTCAATTCATATAAGATTTCTTATTGCTGAGAGTTTAGGTTCTTAAATGCGCAGGTAGATGCGCTGATTGAGTTCTCGGCAAATCTATCGAGATCTATGTAGAGATGGCTGAGGTTTGCGTCCGGGGGTGCCTGGGGGCCGTCTTGCGGAAAGCTCATCCCGGTTTGAGCGTGGATTCATTTTCCGCTAGCGGGCCTAACCGGAAACTGCAACCCGTTTTTCGACAAAATAATGGGATGCGGTTTCCGCAAGCTCGCTCAATCGCCCAATATTTCAAGTCACCTTTAGCTAACATTTGCGCAGCTCATCGGCCTCACCTGCATGTTTTTTAGTAAGCCGTGGCATACTCGGCGAACGGTATGAAGATGCCGGCCAGAGGGTATTGCAAACGGTCGCTCCCGTGGTATGTTTTTGCCCGAATCACACCGACGCACATCGCCTGTAGCGTCGGTCAACAGAGAGGAAACTACCATGGCTCATCCCGTAATTGATGCCGACGAGTGCATCGCTTGTGGCGTTTGCGTCGACTCCTGCCCCGCTGGCGTTCTGGAGCTCCAGGACGTCGCTACCGTCGCCGACGAGGACTCCTGCGTCGCCTGTGGCGCTTGCCAGGACGCTTGCCCCGCTGGCGCGATCACCGAGATCGTCGAGGAGTAACAACTCCCCCACCTGCACACTCAAAAGTACACCGTGCACAAAAAAGGAGGCCTCCGCATCGCCGCGGAGGCCTCCTTTTGCATTCGTGGGCAGCTAATTGGGGACGGTGTCGGGCTAGGACAAATCATCCTCGTAGGGCATTAAATCGGCTAGGTAGCCTTTCTCCTTGAGCATCGCCTCAATTTCGTCGAGGGTCTGTTCGTCCTCCGCCGCAATGCGATGGAAGTGATAGCCGCTCGTCACCGTTAGCAGCGGAAAGCTCTTGCCGCTCTCGATATCGCGCAGATAGCGCTCGACATCGCGGCGATTGCGGATGTCCAGATCAGCCGTGATCTTACCGTATACGCGGTGATTGACGATCACATTGAGCACGGAGCCGCCGGCGTCGACGATACTCGTGAGCTCATCGCCCGCCTGCTCCACGCTGTGGCGAACCTTGACCAAGCGCGTGGGCACAGCGGGGCTGCTGGGGGCCTCCTGCAGCACATAACCACGGTTGGTCGCCACGATATCGTGCCCGTCGGCGCGCAGCAGAGCGATGTCTTGCACGACAATCTGGCGGCTCACACCCACCTCGCGGGCAAGCGCGCTGCCCGATACGGGTCCCTTGGCTCCCTCGAGCACGGCCATGATGGCACGGCGACGCTCACGGGCGTCCATTATTTACCGTCCAGCAGGCGCAGGTGCTTAAGCGAGAGGTCGAGAATCGGCGCAGAGTGCGTCAACGCCCCCGAGCTAATAAAGTCAACGCCCAGATCAGCCAGGGCGCGGATATTGCTGGCGTCCACATTGCCCGAGCACTCGGTCTTGGCACGGCCGGCGATAAGCTCGATGGCGGCGGCCATGTCGTCGTGGGTCATGTTGTCGAACATGATGATGTCGGCGCCGGCCTCCACGGCCTCGCGCACCATGTCCAGGTTCTCGCACTCAATCTCGACCGTCGTGGTAAACGACGCATGGGTGCGCGCCATCTCGATCGCGCGCGTCACGCCACCGGCGGCATCGATGTGGTTGTCCTTGAGCATGACGGCCGTCGACAGGTTGTAGCGGTGGTTGCTGCCGCCGCCGATTTCAACCGCCGCCTTCTCAAACACGCGCATGCCCGGCGTGGTCTTGCGCGTGTCGACGAGCACGGTCTTGGTGCCCTCGAGCGCCGCGGCCATGCTGTGCGTGTAGGTAGCGATACCGCTCATGCGCTGCAGGTAGTTGAGCGCCACGCGCTCACCCGAAAGCAGCACGCGCGCATCGCCGCGCACCTGACCCACATGGTCGCCGGCGTGCACCTCGTCGCCATCGGCAACGTCGAGCAGAACCGAGCTCTGCGAATCCAGCAGCTCAAAGGTACGGGCAAACACATCCAAGCCGGCGATGACGCCATCGGCTTTGGCGATGAGCTCCACCGTGGCGGGACGCGCCGTGGGGCACACGCTCGCCGTGCTCACGTCCTCAAACGTAATGTCCTCGCGCAGAGCCTGCAGAATCAGATCATCGACGACAAGCTTCATGGTAATGGGATTCATGGTCTACTCCTCCACGGCCTGCGTGCCGGCGGCACGGGCCAAATCATCGATTGCCAGAGGGTCGGCGCCCAGGGCGCGATGACGGCCATCGAGCGCGGGATCGCCCGCCTGCTCCACGGCCAGCGACTCGCCGGTACGCATGTACCACGCGGCGCGACGACCCCAGACCAGCGCCTCGAGCAGGCTGTTTGATGCAAGGCGGTTCTTGCCGTGAACGCCGTTGCAAGCCGTCTCGCCCGCGGCGTAGAGCTCGGGCATCGAGGTGCGGCCGTCCTTGTCGACCCACACGCCGCCCATAAAGTAGTGCTGCGTGGGCGTAACGGGGATGGGCTCGTCCAAGATGTCGCGGCCGTCCTCCAGGCAGCGCGCGCGGATGTTGGCAAAGTGCCCGGTCACCACGTCGCGCTCGACGGGGGCAAAGCTCAGCCACTCGTGCTCGGTACCGTCCTGCTTCATCTGCTCGCGAATAGCGGCGGCGACCACATCGCGCGGCTGAAGCTCGTCGGTAAAGCGCTCACCAGCGGCGTTGAGCAAAATCGCGCCCTCGCCGCGGCAGCTCTCGCTGATCAGGAAGGTGCGGCCCGGCTGCGGCGAGAACAGTCCCGTGGGGTGAATCTGCACGTAGTCCAGGTGCTCCATCTTAATGCCATGCTCCTGAGCAATATAGCAGGCGTCGCCCGTGAGCTGCGGGTAATTGGTCGAATGGTCGTATACGCCGCCGATACCGCCCGTCGCCCACAGCGTGTGGCGGGCATGGATCTTAAACGGCTCGCCGGCATGCACGCCCTCGGCGGCATTTGTCAGCTCGTCGGCGGGACGAACCGAGTTGTCCTCGTCCACGGAAACGGCGATGACACCGGCACACACCGTGGCGCCGTCACGTTCGCCCGTCAGGATGTCGGTCATGGCCACGTGCTCCAAAATCTGCACGTTATCCAGCTTGCGGACGGCCTGGAGCAGCTTGGTCGTGATCTCCTTGCCCGTTATGTCGGCATGGAAGGCAATGCGCGGACGGCTGTGTGCGCCCTCGCGGGTAAAGTCGAGGCTGCCATCGGCCTTGCGCTCAAAGTCCACGCCCATCGCTAGCAGGTCGTTGATGACCGAGCGGCTCGAGCGGATCATGATGTCGACGCTCTCGCGGCGGTTCTCGTAATGACCGGCGTGCATGGTGTCCTCAAAGAAGGCATCGTAGTCCGAGCCTTCGGGCAGCACGCAAATGCCGCCCTGCGCGAGCATCGAATCGCACTCATCGACCGCGCCCTTGGAGAGCATGATCACGCGCGTGCTCGTCGGCAGGTTGAGAGCTGCGTACAGGCCCGCCACGCCGCAGCCGGCAATAACGACGTCGCACTCCATGTCGGGGTATTGTTTGGTTTTCACAGGAATCCTCTCCCTTGTAATGTGGCATAAGGGACTGCCCCTCATGTCACATTGTTCTAGCGCGCTGCGTACTCGAGCATACGGTCGAGCGTAAGTTTTGCCTGGTCGGCAGCCTCGTCCGAGACGCCGATCTGTACCTCGCCCTCGCCCGTCTCCAGGCAGCGCACGAGCTTTTCGAGCGTGATGAGATCCATGTTGACGCAGGTGGGCTGTACCGCGGGGAAGTAGAACTTCTTGCCGGTGCCCTGGCAGCGGCGCTCGAGCTCGTAGAGCACGCCGCGGACCGTCACGATGATGAACTCGCTCGCGTCGGACTCCTCGGCATACTTGATGATGCCGGCGGTGGAGCCGATGTAGTCGGCCTCGGCCAGGACGTCGGCCTTGCACTCAGGATGCGCCAGCACGAGCGCGTCGGGGTGGGCCTCCGTCGCGTCGACGATCTGCTCGACGGTGATGATGTGATGGCGCGGGCAGTAGCCGTTGTTGAGGATGACGTGCTTTTGCGGCACCTGCTCGGCTACGAAGCGACCGAGGTTTTGGTCGGGAATGAACAGGATATGCTGCTGCGGCAGCTCGGACACGATCTTAACGGCGTTGGAGCTGGTGACGCACACGTCGCTCCAGCTCTTGATCTCGACCGTGGAGTTGACGTAGCAGACGACAGCCAGGTCGTCACCGTACTCGGCGCGGGCGGCGTCGACCGTCTCGCGCTTGACCATGTGAGCCATGGGGCAGTCCGCGCCCGGCTCGGGCAGCAGCACGGTCTTGGTGGGGTTGAGCAGCTTGGCGCTCTCGCCCATAAACTCCACGCCGCACAGCACGATGGTCTGCTGCGGCAGGCTCTTGGCGAGCTTGGCCAGGTAGAAGCTGTCGCCGACGTAATCAGCCACGGCCTGCACCTCGGGCGCCACGTAATAGTGCGCTAGGATCACCGCGTCACGTTGGGTTTTTAGTTGCTGAATGGCCTCGACGAGCTCTGCGGGCACCAGTGCCGCGCGCTCCGTTGCCGTCGTTGCCGATGCTAGGCCGGCCGCGATATCGCGTGCAAGCTCCGACGCATCCATGTTCGCGCTCTGTGCCATCAAGGCCCCTCTCTTTTGGCGAATCTTGGGGCTTTAGTATGACACCTAGGTTTACAGCTGACAAGACAGCTGTAAACCTAGGTGTAAAGTTGAAATAAAGATTCAATCATGTGGCAGGTCCATTTTCGAACTGGCAAGCTGAGGATAGCTGAGCTCTCGATGGCGCAGGAGGCATCTTTCGCCACCGCAATACCGCTTGGCGCGAGTTGCACGCCGTGGGGCGCAAACGGTCCGCACCCCCGCAAGCGGCGCGTGCCCGATGTGGCAAAATCGAACTACTTAAGGGGGCCGAATGCTCAAGATTATTGCCTGCGACGATGATGTCGCTTTTCTAGATAGGCTGCACCGGATGATCGACCGTTGGTCGACCGAGACGGGCACGGCGGTCGATGTTGCGCTCGTCACGCGCGGCGAGGACCTGCTGGCCCACCATGCCGCATCGCGCGCCGACATCATTCTGCTCGACATGATCATGCCGCTCGTCAACGGCATGGACACCGCACGCGAACTGCGCCAGGCCGACACCGCCGTGCGCCTGGTGTTCCTCACCTCGTCGCCCGAGTTCGCGCTGGAATCCTACGAGGTCCGCGCCTTCGACTATCTGCTCAAGCCCGTGACTTACGAACGCCTGGCGCGATTACTCGACGAGCTTTCGAGCATGCGCCCGGCGGCAACCGACGAGCTCGTGATCAAAACTTCCTTTGGCTACCACGCCCTGCGCCTGTCCGACATCGAATATGCCGAGGCGCGCAACAAGCACGTGGTCTTCCACCTGCGCGACGGACGCGATATCGAGGCACTCGAGTCGTTCCGCAGCGTCGAGGACCGCTTGGAGCAAAACGCGGTCTTCTTTAAATGCCACCGCAGCTACCAGGTCAACCTGCGCAATATCGATCACTTTGACCGCACGGACATCGTCATGCGCTCGGGCGCGTGCATCCCGCTTTCGCGCAGCTGCAAGCAGGGATTCCAAGACGCCTACTTTGCGGCGCGCTTTGAGGGTGGGAGACACTGATGGTCTCCTCGGCCGAAATGGTCCTTTGGGCAATCCACCACGCCACGACGCTGCTCTTTGGCGTCTTTGCCTCGGCGGCACTGTGCGGTGTCGAGATCAACCGGCGTCATGCGCTTGAACTGGTGTTGGTCGGTGCCGTAACCGGATGCGCATTTGGCCTCGCCAATGCCGTCGGCGGCGAGCTTTTTGCCCGCCAGGTA
>CABQNA010000023.1 GCA_902465425.1 uncultured Collinsella sp. | reverse complement strand
TGGCGGTTATTCCGAGGCCTGCGGCGGCGACTGCTGCGAGTGCGATTGCGCTCGGTGCTGTGTCGCCCGTGTTTGCGAGCTTGCCGGCGGTCGTATTTGCTTGCTTGCTGCTGCTCGAGTTCGCCTGCTTGGTGGAGCTTGGCGGGGTATTTTTGCCGGTCGCGGGCGAGCTGGCGGGCTGTGTTGCCTCGGCCGGTTGCGCCGAGTTGGAGGGAGGCGTCGTCTCGGTCGGTTTCGTTATCTCGGGCGAGGTGGCCTTATCTGCCGCGGCTTTCGCCTCTTCGTATGCCTTGCAGGCGTCGTCATAGGCCGTTTGCGCTTTTTTCAAATTGTCGAGGAGCGCATCTCGCCAGGCTGTGAACCGGTCGATATCGGCTTTATATTTCTCTACAGCACGTTCACAGTCATTAACTCGTCTTTCCTCTCTTCTGAGGCGGTACTGGAACTCGCGGAGCTCCGTTTCGCAATAGTTTACGTGCGTTTTTGCCGATATGATCTCACTGTGCAACTGCTTTATTTGCTGTTTAGTAGTTTCGACAAACTCCTCGTAGCCGAGTGCTTCGAGTGTCTTAAGCATCTCATGTTTCTTCTCTAATTCTGCCTGGAGCTCGCTTACCCGGTTGATGGCCCCGTCGTATTTGGCTTGGGCAGCATCGATGTCCGCTTGCATGGTGGGAAGGAGTTCCCTCCCTTCGGCGGCTTGCGCCGCCATCTTTTCGCGGTACTCTTGAAAACGGGTAATGTCATCATTGAATCTCGCAATTTTCTCGGGACTTGCGGCGTTTTTTGCGGCCTCGAGGTTTTTGAGCGCTTCCTGCATGGCTGCATACGCTTTTTCTTTTGCGGCGGCCGCGTCTTCTGTCTGCGGGGCGCCCGAATTGCCGTTGGCGGCGCTCGTCTGCGAAACGGCCGCACCGGTGGGGGCGCTGGTTTCTGCAGCGATCGCCGTTACGGGGGCGATTCCCGCGACAAGTGCCGCGGAAAGGGCGATGCCCACAGTTGCTCGTCTTGCTCTTCTTGCGAGAATGTCGTTCATCTCGGCACCTCATTTCAAGGGTCGGCGACTAACTTGGTAGCACTAATGTAAATATACCATGCTAGTTGACCCGACACTGGCTGGGTGTGCGCGTATGCCCCCCCCTGAAAACTGAATCCCGTTAGAAATGACGAGTTGTTTACGCTTCTTTTGGGGTGGCGGTACTATCATGGTTCGAATTGAATGTGGATGATGATAGGGAGCGCCTATACATGATTGAGCTGCTCAGGCGTTTTGGTGGTAAGTTTCGCCGATATATGGTGATCGGCCCTGCGTGCAAGCTGATCGAAGTGATTTTTGACCTGCTGACGCCGTTGGTGATTGCCCAGATGATCGATAAGGGCATCGGCGCACGCGATGTGAACGCTGTCGTCCACTACGGCATGGCGCTCGCCGCCATGGCTGTGATCGGCATCTCGTTTACGCTCGTCTGCCAAAAGATGGCGGCGCTCACCTCGCAGGGCATGGGCACCGACATTCGTGGCGCGCTCTACCAGCACATCAACAAGCTGAGCTATGCCGAACTCGACCGTTTTGGCACGCCGTCGCTCATCACGCGTATCACCAACGATGTCAACCAGGTGCAGCTCGCTGTGGCGCTGGGCGTGCGCATGCTCATCCGCTGGCCCTTCCTAGCGGTGGGCTCCATGGTCGCGGCCCTTGCCATCGACCTTAAGCTCGGCATGATCTTTTTGATCTGCACGCCCGCTATCGGCCTGGTGTTTTGGTTTGTCATGGCGCGCTGTATTCCGTACTACAAGCAGCTGCAGGCAAAGCTCGACCGCATCGCGCTTATCTGCCGCGAAGGCCTTTCGGGCGCTCGCGTGGTCCGTGCGTTTGTGCGTGAAGATCACGAGCGCGAGCGCTTTGCCCAAGCCGCCGATGACCAGGCCAATACTGCCATCGCGGTGGGCAAGCTCTCGTCGATTCTCAACCCCGTCACGTTTCTTGTGATGAACCTGGGCGTGTGCGCCATCCTGTGGGTGGGCGGCATCCAGGTCGACGTGGGCGAGCTCACGCAGGGCCAGGTCATGGCGTTCGTCAACTACATGACGCAGACCCTGACCTCCGTCGTGTACGTCGCCAACCTGGTCGTGGTCTTTACCAAGGCGAGCGCCAGCGCGTCGCGTATCAACGAGGTGCTCAATTGCGTGCCGAGCATCGCTGACGAGGGCAACCAGCCGGTCGCGCTGCCTGAGCCGGGCAATGTCGCTCCCGTTCCTGCGCTGGGCTTGAGCCATGCGAGCTTCTCGTTTGGCGCCGGCGCTGCCAACGCCGTCAACGATGTGACCCTGGAGCTGCCGCTGGGCAAAACGCTCGGCATTATCGGCGGCACGGGCAGCGGTAAGTCGACGCTCGTCTCGCTCATCCCGCGCCTGTACGATGCGAGTACCGGCAGCGTGAGCGTGATGGGCGCCGATGTGCGCACCTGGCCGCTCGACCAGTTGCGCCGTGTGGTCGCGACTGTTCCGCAGCGCGCGTCGCTGATGAGCGGCACCATCCGCAGCAACCTGACCTGGCGTGACGAGTCGGCGACCGACGAGGAGCTCTGGGCAGCGCTCGATATAGCGCAGGCGAGCGAGTTCGTGCGCAGCAAGTCGCAGGGGCTCGATGCCCCGGTCGAGGCGGGCGGTAAGAACTTCAGCGGTGGCCAACGCCAACGCCTGACCATCGCGCGCGCCCTGGTGGGCTCGCCTCAGGTCCTGATCATGGACGACTCCGCCTCGGCGCTCGACTTTAAGACCGACGCGGCGCTTCGCCATGCCATCCGCGAGCGCAATGTGCGCGGTGCCGCCGAGGGCGGGCTGCCGCTCACGACCGTCATCGTAAGCCAGCGCGTCTCGACCGTGCGCGATGCCGACATGATCTGCGTACTCGACCACGGCTCGGTTGCGGGCCTGGGCACGCATGACGAGCTGTATGCAAGCTGCCAGCTCTACCGCGAGATTTGCCAGTCGCAGCTGCGACGCGAGGAGCTCGAGGGCCAGCAGGGGAGTGCGGCGCCCACGTCCGTCCCAAGTCCCGCGTCCGCCCCGGCTGCCCCGGCATCCACTTGCACAAAGGAGGGCTGCTAAATGAATCCGTATACTTCTTCCGGTTCGGTCGCCACGATGACGGCCAACGTGTCCGGCAACGATAACCTCAACGACCTGGGCGACGGTCCGCGCCAGCCCGGCGACCCTGAGCGCTATCCCGTGGGCGCGGTGACCCGCCGCCTGATGGGCTACGTCCGTCCGCACCGTATTTCGTTTGCGGCGTCGTTTGTGAGCGCCGCCATCTCGGTGATTCTGCAGCTCTACACACCTATTCTCATCGGCGAGGGCATCGACCTGATCGTTGCTGCCGGGCAGGTGGACTTCGATGCGCTGCTGCCGCTCGTTACCAAACTCGCGCTCGTCGTGGTGGGAGCAGCGTCCTTCCAGTGGCTGCAGGGCTACTGCGTCAACCGCCTGTCCTACGAAACGGTGTGCGACATGCGCGTGGAGGCGAGCGATAAGCTCAGCCGCATGCCGCTCAGCTTTATCGACAGCCATGCTCACGGCGACCTCATGAGCCGTGTGGTCAACGACGTCGACCAGGTGGGCGACGGTCTGCTGCAGGGCTTCACGCAGCTCTTCACCGGTGTTATTACCATCGTGGGCACGCTCGCGTTTATGCTTTCCATCAACCTGACCATGACGCTTGTGGTGGTACTCGTCACACCGCTTTCCATTTTTGCAGCCGGCGCCATCGCCAAGCTTTCCAACAAAAGCTTTACGGCACAGCAGCGTATTCAAGGGCAGCTCGGTGGTCATATCGAGGAGTACGTAGGCGAGCAAAAGCTAATCGACGCCTTTGCCTACGGCCCGAACGCCCAAGCGCGCTTCGACGCGCTCAATGCCGAGCTCTACACCGCGGGCGAGCGCGCGCAGTTTATGGGTTCGCTCTCCAACCCCGGCACGCGCTTTATCAACAACATCATCTATGCCGTGGTCGCTGTGATCGGCTGCGTGGGCGTGATCACGGGCGTGCCCGCGGCGCTTACGGTGGGCGGCGTGCAGATCTTCCTGTCCTATGCCAACCAGTACACCAAGCCGTTCAACGAGGTCACCAACGTCATTACGCAGATCCAGACCGCGTACGCCTCGGCGCGCCGCATGTTTGCGCTGCTCGATGCGCGCGAGCAGGAGCCCGACGCGTCGGACGCCGTGGTACTTTCTGCCCCGCAGGGCGAGGTCGCCTTTGAGCATGTGGACTTTAGCTACGTGCCCGACCGCAAACTGCTGCAGGATATCTGCATCGAGGCTAAGCCCGGCATGCGCTTTGCCCTGGTCGGCCCCACGGGCTGCGGCAAGACGACGCTCATCAACCTGCTGCTGCGCTTTTACGATATCGATGCCGGACGCATCATGGTCGATGGCAGGTCTTCGCGTGACTACACGCGCGCAAGCCTGCGCCGCGCCTTTGGCATGGTGCTGCAGGATACGTGGCTGTTCGAGGGCACGGTGGCGGAAAACATCGCTTACGGTTGCCCCGATGCCACGCGCGAGCAGGTTATCGAGGCCGCCAAGCGCGCGCATGCACACAAGTTTATCGTGCAGCTGCCAGGCGGCTACGATACGGTTATCGGCGAGGACGGCGGCACGTTTAGCCAGGGTCAAAAACAGCTGCTGTGCATCGCGCGCGTCATGCTCACCGACCCGGCGATTCTGCTGCTGGACGAGGCGACCTCGAGCATCGATACCCGCACCGAGCTGCAGGTGCAGGCGGCATTCGACGAGCTTATGGCCGGCCGCACAAGCTTTGTGGTGGCGCACCGCCTGTCGACGACCCGCAACGCCGACTGCATTCTGGTCATGCGCGACGGCCAGATTATCGAGCGCGGCACGCACGACGAGCTGCTAGCGGCAGGCGGCTTCTACGCCGAACTCTACCGCAGCCAGTTTGCCCAGTGAGCAAGCCCGTGGGGCAAATTAATCAATCGACAGACGGTGGTTTACATCTGTCACGTAAGTACTAAGATATTCATCTAATAAATTGCATTAGTGGCTTTAGTTTTGGGGGAAACGAGGCAACGTGACTATGACGTGCTCTTTGGTGGTTAACAGCAAGAGCGGTAATACCAGGATGGTTTCGGGCGCGATCAAGCGCGCTCTGCAGGCTGCGGGCGTTGAGTTTGTCCATGCCGCGGCATTGAGCGACGATGCGGATGCAGATCAGGTTGCGCTCGAGGCGCAGGGCGCCTGCGCGGCCGACACGGTGCTCGTCGGTTTTTGGTGCGACAAGGGCGCGTGCACGCCTTCGGTCGCGACGTTGCTCTCCGCCTTGCACGGCAAGCGTGTCTTCCTGTTTGGCACCTGCGGTTTTGGCGCCGACCAGAGCTATTACCAGCAGATTATTGATCGCGTGACTTCCAATTTGGCTGGGGATGCCGAGCTTGCGGGCTGGGCGATGTGCCAGGGCAAGATGGGCCCTGCGGTCAAGCAGCGCTACGAGGCCATGCTCGAGCAAGATCCCGAAAACGCCCGATTTAAGATGCTGCTCGACAACTGGGTTGCCGCGAAGGACCATCCCACCAAGGAAGATCTGGATAACATGGCTGCAGCCGCCAAAAAGGCCGTTTTGGGCGAGTAGACCGTCGCTCGCGATGCCGCGCGTTCAATCGTGCAAACGTGAAAGCCTCGAGATTCTCGAGGCTTTTTTCTTGACACTTGTGGACGCAACCGTGGCAAGCGTTTGGGGCGATATTTTCCATCACCCCGATGACGAGGCCGTCCTGGATGACACGCTCTCATGCGTTCGCTGGATGTATTCAGAGTGGGGCGGACTTTCCGGATGGATGGGGTTTCGGAAAGTGCGTCCCAGAATTCGCCTTTGGAATGGGATGTAGTTTCCGGTTGGGGGCTCTGGTGGAAAATGCGACCCGGAATTTGCGTCCGGAGTGGGATGGAGTTTCCCAACGGGGCCGTAAGCGGAAACTGCATCCCACTCCGGACGTGAATTCTGGGACACGGTTTCCGGATGCAAAAAAGGCCACATAACGTGGCCTTCAACTTATATATGTTCGGCGATACACCCAAGACAAGCCACGCCCCAACATCAGGGAGTCTGTCCAGGCGGAGGCATATAAGGTTCATCGCGAGTTCCGCACGCAAAGAAGGCCACTTAATGTGGCTTTCGTCTTGCGCAGGACTGACCGAGCAGGGAACCTTACGTTCCGCGTCGCCGGGCAGACGAACCAGTTAAGACGCGCTGCTACTTGATCTTGGTCGTACCCGGTGCCAGGTTGGGGTCGGTCTCGTTGGCCTCGGTCTGGAAGTGCTCGGTGTACACGTTCTTGCCGTCGCGGAACATCTCGTAGTACTGCATCTTGGCGTAATCCTCGCGCGCCTTGGTGGCGGCTGCGGCATCGGCGTCGTCACCGGTGACGTTGGAGGAAAGCGCCCAGCGCAGGCTGGCGTCCTCGTAGCCCACGGAGTTGATGGCGGGCAGCGACTCGCGCAGCGTCATGTGCGCTTTCTGGTAGTCAGTCAGCGGTGCGCCGATCAGCTGCATGAGCTGGGTAGACAGGTAGTTGGTGGACAGGTCGTCGACCTCGCTCGTCTGGTCGCAGCCGGCAACGTCGTAGTTGGCCCAGATGATGTAGTCGGTCTGCCACAGACGCTCCTGGTGCGTGGCGTCGTCTTCGCCGGTAAACCACTTGTCGTTGAACTTGGACGGGAAGAACGGCTGGTGGTCGCCCCAGAACACCACGACCACCTTGCGGTCGAGCTTGCTCAGGGCGTTGAGGAAGTAGCGCAGTGCCTGGTCGGACTGCTCGATGCACGAGACATACTCGTCGACATCGGACAGCGTGCCGTCCTCGACGGTCTTGGCGTCCAGGTCGGTCGTGTCGATGTTGAGGTGCATCTGCTTGTCGACCGGCAGCAGGCCCGTATCGTAGCCCGAGTGGTTCTGCATGGTCACGTCGAAGATAAACTGCGGATCGGCGTTCTGGTCGAGCAGCTCAAGAATCTTGTCGTAGGTAGCCTGGTCGGTCACCATGCCGCGCAGGGTATCGGCGCCCTGGAAATCGTTGATGGACAGGAACTGGTCAAAGCCAAAGTCCTTGTAGACGTTCTCACGGTTCCAGTTGGTCGCGTGGTTGGGATGCATGGCCGTGGTGGAATATCCGAGCGACTTGAACTGCTCGGCTAAGTTCTCGGTCGTCTCCATGTTGTAGATGGTGTAGGGGTACACGCCCGAGCCCAGGTTGGCCATGGAGTTGCCGGTCATAAACTCAAACTCGGTATTGGCGGTACCGCCGCCGTAGGCGCTCACATAGAGCTTGCCGCGGCTGAGGCAGTCGGACAGGTTCTTAAAGTACTGCGGACCCTCGTAGCCGGCGCGCATGTTCTGGTAGATCGACAGATCCGAGAACGTCTCGTTCATGATGGCGATGACCGTGGGCTTCTCGCTATCGAACTGCTCCTTTGCGGCGGCGCGCTCGTCGCTCTTGGCCGCGTCGGACTTGTCGTAGGCCTTGGCGTACTTTTTGAGCGTGGCCTTGGCATCGTCGACGGAGTAGTCGGCGGGTTTGGGCGGCTTGATGGACTGCGCCGCACTAATAAAGGCAGGCAGATAGCCCTCGCGCCAGTAGCTCTCGAGCGGGCGCCAGGTGTAGACGGTGATGCCGAGAGTGTTGTAGTAGTCGATGAGCGTGACATGCGCGGTCACGCCACCCAGGCACAGCACGGCGACGAGCAGGTTGGTGAGCAGCATGCGCTTGGCGTTGGCGGCACCCTTCTGACGGTGCGGTGCCACCAGGCCGGCGTACTCGCATAGCAGCATGGCGATGGCGGTAAAGCCCATGGATAGCACGCAGAACAGCGAGATCGAGAAGGTGTAGCCGGTGCCGGCGACCGCGGCGGCGGTGGAGATGGCCGAAAGGTCGCCCGGCTGGATGGGCATGGATTTAAACGTGATGACGAAGAACTCGGCAATGCCCAGGACAAAGAGGGCAAAGGCCAGGACCGCGGAAGCTGCGCCGTGGCGCTGGAACAGGAAGAACAGGCCGACCATGAGCGTGGTGATGATGGCCCACTCGAGCAGGATGCACAGGGGGTAGACCCAGGTAAAGTCGTGGTTGGACGAGACCTCCATGCCCAACAGCGCAAAGACGCCGGCGAGCAACAGGCACAGCACGGCGGCGACGAGTGGCTTGCCCACAAAGGCGCCGCGCAGACGGGCGAGCTTGCCGGTGGGAGCGGGGGCGTCGGGCGCGGCGAACGCAAAGACGCGCGGGGCGATGCGGTCGCGTGCGATGCTGGCCCAAGCGCAGCCGGTGAGGACGGCGTTGGTCAGGATGAGCATCACAAAGGCGAGCGGCTCGTTTTGAGCGACGAGGCCCACGGCGCCCCAAATAGTCAAAAAGACCTGGAACAGGCCGAAGGCGACGCTCCACCCAAGAGCGCTTTTGGCAACGGTACCCGACTGAGCGCGAATGGCCTTGGCCTCGCGCAAGACAAGGTAGACGGTCGCCGCAAGACCGACGAGCGAGATGGCGGCAGCGAACATGCTGAGACTCCTCACAAACTAAAACGTACGAAAGCGGGGGTTTACCCGATTGTTACCAAGATATGCGCTGCAATTGGTGTCTGCGCACAACAACCAGCCATATTAACGCGCACGTGTGGCGGTGTGGCGCAATGTAGTGGCGACCTGCGCGATAATGGACGGGAATTACACGGAAACGTAAAGGCTTCTTAAAGAATTAGCGAGGATGAGGCGATGAACGAGCAGGTTTGCACCAAGGCTGTGGATACGTGCGGCTATCCGGTCGAGACCACGGGCAATGCGGTGCTGGACACGTTGGAGCACCGTTCCTCCACGCGTGCCTTCGCGCGTGATGACGACGACCGTCCCGTGGCGGTGACCGACGAGCAGCGGGCGGCAATTTTGCATGCGGCGAGTCGCGCGCCGTCGGCGGGCGCCATGATGATGTATTCCATCGTGAGCATTCGCGAGCAGGCTACGCTGGATCGTCTGGCCGACCTGTGCGACCACCAGCCCATGATCGCCAAGGCGCCCTGGGCACTAATATTTGTGGTCGATTATGCCAAGTGGATCGATCTGTTTGAGCACGTGGGCTGCTTTGAGCCCGAGTTTGTCGAGCGCACGGGTAAGGCGCCCCGCCGCGCGCCGGGTCTGGGTGACTTTGCCATCGCGGCCCAGGACGCCGTGATCGCCGCGCAAAACGCTGTGGTTGCCGCCGAGGCCCTGGGGCTGGGGAGCTGCTACATCGGTGATATCGTCGAGAACGCCGAGGAAGTTGCCGAGCTGCTCGATCTGCCGCCCTATACCATGCCGCTATCGATGCTCATCATCGGCACGCCCCGCAAGGAGCGTCCGGCGATTGCGCATCCTGTGGTGAACCTGGTGCACGAGGAGCGCTACTGCCGCGCCGATGCTGCGACCATGGACGCGCAGGTGGCCGAGATGGACGCGATGTTTCGCCCGCATGCCCGCGAGGTTGGGGAGCGCGTCGTGGACATCTATACCCGCAAACACACGAGTCCCTTTATGGCCGAGATGAGCCGCTCCATGGAGTGGTGGTTCAAAAACTGGCTCGGAAAATGACAGATGAGGCAAAGGGACAGTCCCTTTGTCGCATTCCATATCGCCGCGGTGGCCTAAAGGCCGTATAAATGTTTATCTAGCTGGGAAAACGATGCCGTGCAAGCGCAGGTCGATTACCTATAATCCCTTCGAACATTAAAGTTGGGAGGAAACCGGCTTATGGAACAAAAGGCCAAGGAGGCAGCCTCGCACGCTGCGATTCCTGTGAGCATCTCGGCGATGCTCGTCACGCTGGGCGTGGTGTATGGCGATATCGGCACCAGCCCCATGTATGTAACCAAGGCGCTCGTCGCCGGCAACGGCGGCATCGGAAGCGTCACGGAGGAGTTCGTGCTCGGCGCGCTCTCCCTTGTCGTGTGGACGGTCACGTTGCTGACCACCATCAAGTATGTGCTCATCTCGCTGCGCGCCGATAACCATGGTGAGGGCGGCATCTTTGCCCTGTACAGCCTGGTCAAGCGCTGCGGCAAGTGGCTTATCATCCCCGCCATGCTGGGTGGCGCCGCGCTGCTCGCCGACGGTATCCTGACGCCGGCCGTTACCGTTACCACGGCCATCGAGGGCCTGCGCACCATCCCGGCGGTCCATGCCGTGCTGGGCGATGACCAGGGCCGCGTCGTCGCCATTACGCTCGCCATCATCATCGTGCTCTTCTTGGTACAGCGCATCGGTACGGCCAAGATCGGTCACGCCTTTGGCCCCATCATGACGCTGTGGTTCCTGTTCCTGGGCGGCACGGGTCTGTTCTTTGTCTTCCAGCGCCCCGCCGTGCTGCTGTGCCTCAACCCGGTGCGCGGCATCACCTTTTTGCTGAGCCCCAACAACCACGCGGGCATCATGATTCTGGGCAGCTGCTTCCTCGCCACCACCGGTGCCGAGGCGCTCTACTCCGACATGGGCCACGTCGGCCGCGGCAACATCTACGCCACCTGGCCGTTCGTTAAGTGCTGCCTGCTGCTTTCCTATATGGGCCAGGGCGCTTGGCTTATGAACAACGCTGCCAACCCCGAGCTTATGGGCATTGCCGATCTCAACCCGTTCTACCAGATGCTCGCCCCGGGCCTGCGTCCCTTTGCCGTCGGCCTTTCCACCGTCGCGGCCATCATTGCCTCGCAGGCGCTCATCACCGGCGCGTTTTCGCTGGTGTCCGAGGCCAGCCGCCTGGACCTTATGCCGCACATGCAGGTCTTCTACCCTGCCGAGACCAAGGGCCAGCTCTACATCCCCATGGTCAACAACGTCATGCTTGTCGGCTGCGTCATCGTGGTGCTGCTGTTCCAGAACTCGGCGCATATGGAAGCCGCGTACGGCCTTGCCATTACGCTGACTATGATGTGCACCACGCTGCTGCTCTTCTTCTACCTGCACGAGGAGCGCAAGCTCAAGGTTGCTCCGTGGATCTTCGCGGCCTTCTTCCTTTTGCTCGAAGGCTTCTTCTTCGTGAGCTCGCTCACCAAGTTCTTCCACGGCGGCTACTTCACCATCCTCATGGCTGCACTCATCATGGGCATTATGGTGTGCTGGTACAACGGCACGGCGGTCGAGCAGCGCCAGTTTACGCTGCTGCCGCTGCGTAGCTACCTGCCGCAGCTCAAGCGCCTGCGCGACGACGACCGTTACGAGCGCATGAGCGACAACGTCGTGTACCTGACCAAGGACACCCATACCGACTACATCGACCGCGATATCGTCTATTCGATCTTGGACAAGCATCCCAAGCGCGCCCGCGCCTGGTGGTTTGTGAATGTCGAGACCATGGACGAGCCGCACACCTTTGCCTATTCGGTCGAGACGTTCGGCACCGACTACGTGTTCCGCGTGCATCTGTACCTGGGCTACAAGATTAACCAGCGCGTCAATGCCTATCTGCGTCAGGTCGTTCAGGACCTGGCTGCCACCGGCGAGCTGCCGGCGCAGACGCATGACTACTCGGTCTACAAGGATCCGGGCAACATCGGTACGTTCAAGTTCGTCCTGATTCGTAAGCTTCTGGCGCCCGAAAGCGATGTGGAGCCGAGCGAGCGTACGGCCATCACGCTCAAGTACATCATCCGCCGCGCCGCCGGCACGCCTGCACGCTGGTACGGCCTGGAGAACTCCAACGTGAGCTTTGAGTACGTGCCGCTGTTCACCAAGTTCAAGGCCGTGAATAAGATGCAGCGCTTGGCCCCCAACGAGCGGCCGTAGTCGCCGACAGGCTGCATGGAGTTGGTTTTCGATGGACAAGATTGAGGCCGGGGAGGCAAACATGGATGCAAAGGCGCTCGATGGCCGCGAGGCGGTGGTCGAAATGGTGCGTGAGGCGCGTGTCGACGCCGCCGAAGATCGGTTCCTTACGAACCGTGCCAACATGGATATGGCCGATCGCGTAATTTCGATCGTGGCACTGGTATTTGGAGCGGTGTGCGTGTGTGCCCTGCTCGCGCACGTGCTATTTGTCTAGCGACCGCCGGTTGCAAAGGCTATACACTTGGAACCACCACAAGGGAAACCACCACAAAGGTGCCTGTCCCCTTTGTGGTGGTTTTTGTTTTTGAGAGAGGGGCGGGACGCTGATGGATGTCCGTACGGACGGCGATATTGCCGATAGCTTTTGGTGGCGGCGCACAACGCTGACGCGCCGCACTCCTCTGTATGACGCCTGCGTATCGGTGGGGCTGCTGGTCGCGGCGACGATTGTGGGCGCGCTGCTCGACCATCCGGGTCTCGCGCCGAGCATCATGATCGTCTATGTGTTCGCCGTTCAGCTGTGTGCATTCTTTACCTGCAGTCGCCTGTATTGCTTGCTGAGCTCGGCTGCCGCCGTGGCGCTCTACAACTTCTTGTTTGTCGACCCGCGCTACTTGCTGTCGTTTATCGACCGCGGCTATCCCGGCATGTTCTTCATCATGTTTGTGGTCTCGCTTGTGTCGAGCTCGATTGCCTTGGCCCTGCGTCGCGCTTTGGCACAGGCTGCCGCCAGCGACCGCCGCACGCATATGGTGCTCGAGACCAATCGCATGTTGCAGCGCTGCGCCGACGAGCAGCAGATCGTTCACGCCATGGCCACGCAGCTGGCGCGTCTTTCGGGCTGTCCGGTCGTGTGGTACAGCGCCGACGCCGAGGGCGATGACCTGCTGCCGCGTGCGACATACACGGCCGTGGGCGATGCCGCGCCGGTGCACGAGCTGGCGCCGCAGATGCCACCGCGGCTCTCGGCGTCCGCCTATGTGGGAACGCCGCTCGATGCTACGTTCGGCGGCTCGGCGTTTTATGGCATCTACCTGACGGTTCGCACAGGCGACGGCTTCGCGCGCTCGGGCGACCCCGCCTCGGTGGTGGGCGTGCTGGCTATCGTTGCCGAGCCCGACGTGCTGACGCACGAGGAGCGGACACTTGCCGATGCTATCGTGAGCGAAGGCGAGCTGGCGCTCGATCGCGCCCGCGCCATGGAGGCCCGCGAGGAGGCGGCGGTGCTTGCCAAAAATGAGCAGCTGCGCGCCAACCTGCTGCGCTCCATCTCGCACGACCTGCGCACGCCGCTCACCAGTATTTCGGGTAATGCCGATGTGCTGCTCGACCAGGGCTCGACCGGCACCGCCGTGCTCGACGCCCAAACGCGCCGCGGCCTGCTCTTGTCCATTCGCTCGGATGCGCAATGGCTCAACGCCACCGTCGAGAACCTGCTCGCCATCACCAAGCTCGAGGGCGGCGGTATGCGCCTGTCGACCACGCTCGAGCTCATGGACGATATCGTGGAGGAGGCGCTGCGCCACGTGAACCCTGCCGTGCGCGAGCACGAC
>CABQNA010000022.1 GCA_902465425.1 uncultured Collinsella sp. | reverse complement strand
ACGCCCTGCTCCCCTACGAGCAGCGCCCGGAATACACCGAGGGCTACGAGGGCTTCTATCACCTTGAGGGCGTCTCGGCAACGGTCGACCATGCCACGGCGCGCTATATCGTCCGTGATCACGATGCCGCCAAGTTCCAGCAGAAACTCGAGCTGATGAATGCCGCCGCCGCACTGCTCAACCAGCGACTGGGCGAGGAGCGCGTAACGGTCGAGATTAAGCAGCAGTATCGAAATATGGCCGAGATCGTTCGTGACTATCCCGAGCTTATTGATGTTGCCAAGGAAGCCTACCTTGCCTGCGGCGTTGAGCCCCAAGTACTGCCGATTCGCGGCGGCACCGACGGCGCACAGCTGTCGTTCCGCGGCCTGCCCTGCCCCAACCTCTCGACAGGCGGCTACTGTTACCACGGCGTCAACGAGTTTGTCCCGGTCAACTCACTCGTCAAGATGACCGACGTCCTGCAGGAGCTCGTCGCCCGTTTCGCATAAGACTGGCTGCATAAGCCCAAAAGACGAATCGCCCCGTCCTCAACAGAGAACGGGGCGATTTTTGGTGCAAGAAAAGTAGTCGGCATCGCAGGTTGAGCCAACGTCAGCGAGCGACGTCCAAGGCGAACAAGTTGGCATGAAAAAGGCAGGGCATTGACCTTCTGGTCATGCCCTGCCTTTTGAATGACAAATTGTCGCCTTGGGCGGCGCGCAGCGTCGAGCCGTTACGCGGGCTGGTAAGCCCGCGTAACTCTAATAGTTGGCTTCGTAGCCGTTGCCGTCACCGGTGGGCTCTTCGTAGTAATCGGAGCCGTCGCTCGAATCGTCGGAATCGTCCGAGCCACCCGACGAGGTCGCGGTGCCATATGCGTAGTCCTCGGACGTATTGTTGTTGAGGTCACCGATCGTGGAGCTGGAGCCGTCTGAAAGGCCCATGGTGTTGGGGCCCTTGGGATCCTCACCGGCGTCGACGCGGGCCATCATTTCCTTAAGCTCGTCTTCGTAGACAAAGACATAGCTCACGCCGTCGATCATAGTGCTGTCGTCAGCATACGAAGGCAGGTTGGCCGAGTAGATGCCCTCGACATCCATGCCGCGCATGGCATTAACCGTGGAGACGATATCCTGAACGCTCATATCGGTTACGAGCATATCGGACAGCGAATTAACCAGGCCAAAGATCTTCGTGGCATCGAAGTTATTGAGAATCTGGTTGGCAAGGGCGCCAAGCACCTGACGCTGATGGCGCATGCGCGTGTAATCGCCGTCGGCATAGGTGTAGCGGCAGCGGGCATAGGTAAGGGCAGTAGCGCCGTCCATATGCTGCTGACCAGCGGTAATCTTAATATCCAGGTGCTCGGGATCGTCGACGTCGTCGGTCGCGTTGATGTCGATACCGCCAACCGAATCAATCAGCGCCTGCATGCCGTCAAAGCTGACCTCGGCATAGTGAGAAATCTGCACGCCGCACAGCTCGTTGACCGCCTGGACCATGGCCTCGGCGCCGCCAACGGTGTGGCAGGCGTTGATCTTCATGGTCTCGCCCTTGTACACGACCTTGGTGTCGCGCGGAACGGAAATGAGCGTCGCCTGCTTTTGCGTGGGGTCGATGCGTGCCAGGATAATCGAGTCGGCACGATACGTATCCTCGCCCGGACGACCGTCGGTACCAAGAAGCAACACGTAGAACGGATCTTTTGCCTCATTGGTATCGACCAGAATCTGGCGCAGGTTGTTGGTAATGACATTGGAGTCGCCAAGCTTGCCCATGATAGTGGCAAACCACAGACCCGCAGCAGTCGTGGCGCTCAGCAGCACGCCGAGTACGGCGATGAGAGCTACGCGGCGAACCGTGCGGCCGCGACGGCGCTGACGGGCGCGCTCGGAATAGCGTGCGACATTGTCGCGGCTGTAGATCTTGGCCTGCGCACCAGTCGAGGGTCTTCGGGTGTTATCCGCTAGGGGTTTCTTGTTAAACATAGGCAACCTGCATTAGTAGATGACGGGATCGGGAACGGTGGCATGTTCGACATGCGCGCCAAGCGCCTGCAGCTTTTCGACAAACTGCTCGTAGCCACGTTTGATGTGATGGATGGCCGAGACCTCGGTAACGCCATCGGCGATAAGACCGGCAACCACAAGCGCCGCGCCGCCACGCAGGTCGGGTGAGGTGACCTGTGCGCCCGAGAAGCCCTTGACGCCGTGAATCATGGCGTGATGGCTCTCGATACGAATATCGGCACCCATACGCACGAGCTCGGAGGCGAACATGAAGCGGTTCTCGAAGATGTTCTCGGTAATTACGGAGCTTCCGTCGGCAAGGGCCGAAAGCACCATGATCTGCGCCTGCATATCAGTCGGGAAACCCGGGAACGGAAGCGTCTGGATATCGACCGGCCTGATGCGCTCGACGCGATTGACGTGGACGCCGTTCTCGATACGCTCGCACTCGATGCCCATAAGTTCCATCTTTTTGAGCACCATTCCCAGGTGGATGGGGCAGAAGCCCGTAACATCGACGCCGCGCTCATCGGCCATGAGGGCGCCGGCGACGATAAAGGTGCCGGCCTCGATGCGGTCACCCACCACGCAATGGGTAACGGGATGCAGCTCCTCCACGCCCTCGATGGTCACGACGGGCGTGCCTGCGCCGACGATCTTGGCACCCATCTCGTTGAGCATGTTGGCAAGGTCGACGATCTCGGGCTCGCGGGCAGCGTTGTCGATAACCGTGGTGCCCTGTGCGCGCACGGCAGCCATGATGAGGTTCTCGGTGGCGCCCACGCTCGCGAATTCGAGCGTGACGGTGGTGCCGTGCAGACCCTGGGGAGCACTGGCGTTGATGTAGCCGTGGGCGGTGTCGAACTCGACGCCCAGAGCCTCGAGACCCAAGATATGCATATCGATCTTGCGAGCACCCAGGTTGCAGCCGCCCGGCATGGCGATCTTGGCGCGATGGAAACGACCCAGCAGGGGGCCCATGACGGCGGTGGAAGCACGCATCTTAGCGACGAGCTCGTAGGGGGCCTCCCAAGAATCGACCTGGGAGGTATCGATCTCGAGCGTGTGCTCGTCGAGAACATCGATCGTAGCGCCCATGCCCTTGAGCACCTTGCCCATCACGTGGACATCGGAAATATCGGGCACGTTCCGCAGCGTCGTCTTGCCCGGCGCCAGAAGCGTTGCCGCCATAAGTTTGAGCGCGGAGTTCTTGGCACCCGAGACGGGCACGGAGCCTCCGATGGCGTGGCCACCCTCAACGCGGATAATATCCAAGGTCTACCCTTTCAAAAAGCATGCCCGGGGTGGCTGGGCCATCCCGGGCATGATGTGTTCGCAAATGGTCGAACGCTAAATCGTTTGACTATTGGGCAAGCTTGAGCTTACACCATGCGATTTCATTATAGAGGTAGGCGCGGCGTGCATCATCCTCCGACAAATTACCCAGCTTCTCTTCAAAACCTTGAATATCAGCTTTAAGCTTGTCGGCATCGACGGTCGCCAAATCGCAAGCGCGCTCGGCGAGAACGGTCACGACATCGTCCGCAACCTGGGCATAGCCGCCGGCCACGGCAAACGTGTGGTCGACAGTGCCCATGGCCTTATCGGAAACGCGAACGTAACCGCGGTCGATCGTGCAGATCTCGCTGGAGTGAGCAGACAGAACGCCAAACTCGCCATCCGTGGACGGAATCGACACAAACGCAGCGTCGCCCTCATAGGCGCAGCTCACGGGGCACACGATGCGGATACGCATAACCTACTTCTCCCCCATCTTGCGGGCGCGCTCGCGCACGTCCTCAATCGTGGAAGCATAGCGGAAAGCCTGCTCGGGCAGGTCATCGGCCTTGCCGTCGACAATCTCGGCGAAGGAGCGGACGGTATCCTCGACGCGGACGTAGACACCGGGGTTGCCGGTGAACTTCTCGGCGACGTGGAAGGACTGCGAGAGGAACTGCTGAATCTTACGGGCACGGTTGACCGTAAGGCGCTGCTCCTCGGACAGCTCGTCCATACCCAGAATGGCGATGATGTCCTGAAGATCGGAGTACTCCTGCAGGAGCTCCTGGACCTTGACGGCGACACGGTAGTGCTCCTCGCCGACGATCGAGGGATCGAGAGCGTCGGAGGAAGACGCGAGCGGGTCGATAGCCGGGAACAGGCCGAGCGACGAAATACTACGCGAAAGAACCGTGGTGGCATCGAGGTGCGTAAACGTCGTGGCAGGCGCCGGGTCGGTCAGGTCGTCTGCGGGGACGTAGACAGCCTGGACGGAGGTAATGGAGCCCGTCTTGGTCGAGGTAATGCGCTCCTGGAGGTCGCCCATCTCGGTTGCCAGCGTGGGCTGGTAACCAACGGCGGAGGGCATACGGCCCAGCAGTGCGGAAACCTCGGAACCTGCCTGGGAGAAGCGGAAGATGTTGTCAATGAACAGAAGAACGTCCTGGCCGCGATCGCGGAAGTACTCAGCGGTGGTAAGGCCGGCCAGACCGATGCGCAGACGCGCTCCGGGCGGCTCGTTCATCTGACCATAGACCAAGCAGGTCTTGTCGATAACGCCAGACTCGCTCATCTCGAGGAACAGGTCGGTGCCCTCGCGGGTACGCTCGCCGACGCCGGTGAACACCGAGGTGCCGCCGTGCTCCTGGGCGAGGTTGTTGATGAGCTCCTGGATCAGAACGGTCTTGCCGACGCCGGCGCCGCCGAACAGACCTGTCTTGCCGCCGCGGATGTAGGGCTCGAGCAGGTCGACGGCCTTGATGCCGGTCTCGAAGATCTCGGTCTTGGTGGTGAGCTCGTCGAAACGGGGCGCTGCATGGTGGATGGGGTAGAACTCCTCCACCTCGGGCATGGGCTTGCCGTCGACGGGCTTGCCCATGACGTTCCAAATGCGGCCGAGCGTCTTGGGACCAACGGGCATCTTCATGGGCTCACCGGTATCGGTGGCGATGAGGCCGCGCTGCAGGCCGTCGGTCGAGGACATGGCGACCGTGCGGACGACGCCGCCCGGAAGCTGGCTCTCGACCTCGAGGATCGTGCTCAGATGACCGATCGGGGTCTCGGCCTCGACCGTGAGCGCGTTGTAGATCGGGGGCACCGCGCCGTCAAACTTGACGTCGACGACAGGGCCGATGATTCGCACGATGCGACCATCACCGGCAGTCGTCTTCTTGGTGGCTTCCTCGACCGCAAGCTTTACGGTGTTATTAGCCATTACTGTTCCTCCAATGCTGAGGCTCCGCCGACGATCTCGTTAATCTCGGTCGTGATCGAAGCCTGGCGCACGCGACTATACGTGCGGGTAAGGGTCGAGATGATCGCGGTGGCGTTTTCCGTCGCGGAGTGCATGGCCTTGCGGCGTGCACCCTGCTCGGCAGCCGCCGAATCGATCAGGGCCTGGTAGATGACCGTCAGGATATAAGACGGCACAAGCTTGCCGAGAACATGCTCGGGAGAGGGCACGAACTCGAACGTGGACGAGATGCGCTTAGGGGCGTCGGTCTCGTTCTTACGCGGACCGTGGGCCATAGCGATCATCTCGGGGTCGAGCGGCAACAGATGCTCGACGCGAAGCTCCTGATCCACGCGGTTCTTGGCGTGGTGGTAGACAAGCTCGACACGGTCAAGCTCACCGGCACGATACGCATCGCAGATATGAGAGGAGATCATGCGGGCCTGATTAAAATCGGGCTCAGAGGAGTTGCCCTCAAAGTGCATGACGACGTTTGCGCGGTCACGGAAATACGTGGCCGGCTTACGCCCGCACGCGATGATCTCGCACTCGATGCCGTCGTTCGCCCAAGAAGCGGCGAGCTTTTCGGCCGTGCGCTCCACCGTCGTATTGAAACCGCCGGCAAGGCCGCGGTCCGAGGCAATAACGACAATCAGGCCATGCTTGACGCTCTCATGCTTCTGCAGCATGGGATCGGTGCCCGAACAGGAGGCGTCGCCGGCGACCGTCAACATGACGTCGGTCAGCGCCTCCTTATAGGGCTCGGCCTGCTTGGAGCGATCGAGGGCACGACGGATCTTGGCCGTAGAGACCATCTCCATCGTGCGCGTGATCTGCTTGGTCGTGGTAACCGAGGAGATTCGCTTCTTAATGTCGCGAAGGTTGGCCATGGGGCTTAGTTCTCCTCTGATCCAGAAACATCCGAATGGTGCTTGGCCATGAACTGCTGCTTGAAGTCGCCGATGACGCGCAAGAGCTCAGCCTTGGTGTCATCATCGATCTTCTTGGCGCGAACCTTGTCGAGCAGCGAGCCAAAGCCATTGTCCATGTACTCGATGAGCTCGGCACGGAAAGGCAGCACGTCGGCGATCTCCAGGTCATCCAGGAAGCCCTCGTTGCCAGCGAACAGCGTAACGATCTGCTCGCCAACCTCAAACGGCTTGTAACGCGGCTGCTTCAGGAGCTCGGTCATGCGGGCACCATGGGTCAGCTGCTTCTGAGTAGCCTCGTCGAGGTCGGAGCCGAACTGCGTAAAGCCGGCGAGCTCCTGGTACGAAGCGAGGTCCAGACGGAGGTTGCCGGCGACCTGCTTCATAGCCTTGGTCTGCGCGTCGCCACCGACGCGGGACACGGAAATGCCCACGTCGACTGCCGGGCGCTGGCCCTGGAAGAAGAGCTCGGACTGCAGGTAGATCTGACCATCGGTAATGGAAATGACGTTGGTCGGAATGTAGGCCGAGACGTCGCCGTCCTGAGTCTCGATGATCGGCAGAGCCGTCATGGAGCCGTAACCGTTCTTCTTGGACATCTTGACGGCACGCTCGAGCAGACGAGAGTGCAGGTAGAAGATGTCGCCAGGATAGGCCTCGCGTCCGGGCGGACGATGCAGCGTCAGCGACATCTGACGGTAGGCCACAGCCTGCTTGGACAGGTCGTCGTAGATGACGAGCACGTGGCCGCCGGGGTTGGTCTCGCTGGCGGGCTTGCCGTCCTCGCCGTTGTACATAAAGAACTCGCCGATAGCGGCACCGGCCATAGGCGCGATGTACTGCATAGGGGCGGAATCGGCAGCAGTGGCCGAAACGATGATGGTGTAGTCGAGCGCACCGTGCTGAGCGAGGGTCTCGCGGATGTTGGCAACCGTGGAGGCCTTCTGGCCGATGGCAACATAGATGCAGACCATGCCCTTGCCGCGCTGATTGAGGATAGCGTCGATGGCGATGGCGGTCTTACCGGTCTTACGGTCGCCGATGATGAGCTCACGCTGACCGCGGCCGATAGGCACCATGGAGTCGATAGCGAGCAGACCGGTCTGAACCGGCTCGCACACCGGGGTACGATCGATGACGCCGGGAGCCTTGAACTCGATGGGGCGACGGTGCGTAGCGACGATGTCGCCCAGGCCGTCGATGGGCTGGCCGAGCGGATTGACGACGCGGCCGAGCATGGCACGGCTCACGGGGATATCCATAACGCGGCCAGTGGTGCGGCACTCGTCGCCTTCCTTGATGGAGTCGACGGCACCGAACAGAACGGCGCCGACCTCGTCACGGTCAAGGTTCTGGGCAAGGCCGAAGACGGTCTCACCGGTATCGGAGCTCTTGAACTCCAGAAGCTCGCCTGCCATGGCGCTCTTGAGGCCGGAGACGCGCGCGATGCCGTCGCCTACCTCGTCGACCGTTGAAACCTCATGCGTATCGACCGTCGCGGAGAGGCTCGTGAGCTGCTCCTGCAGTTTCTTGGCGATATCCTGGGCATTGAGGGTTTCGGACATTAGGCTTCACCTCCGTACGAATTAGCAGAGTTTGCGAGGGTCTCCTGCGCGATGCGCAGCTGCGTCTTGACGGAAATGTCACGACGCTCGCCGCGGGCCTCGAGCACCAGGCCGCCCACGATAGACGGGTCGACCTGCTCGATAAGGAATACCTTGCGGCCGAAGTCCTGCTCGCATTTCTTAGTGATGGTTTGACGCAGCTCGTCGTCGAGCGGGATCGCCGTGGTGACGGTCACGCCCACTACATCCTCGTCTTCCTCGGCAACATACTTAAAGGCAGCTGCCACCTTGGGAAGAAGGTCGAGCTGGTCGCGCTTGGACATGGTGTCGAGCACGGCGATGATCTCGGGGCTGGCAGAAGCCAGGCGCTCGATCATCTCGAGGTCCTCAAACACATGGTCCTCGGCCTTAGCGGCTTCCAGAAGGGAGCGCGCGTAGGTCTCGAGCACCTTGTCCTGATAGCGGCTAGTCGGCATTCAGGCTACCTGCTTCCTGGATGTAGCGCTCGATGAGCTTCTTCTGCTCGGCATCGTCCTCGAGTGCCTCGCCCACGATCTTGGTGGCGACGGCAACGGACAGGTCGGCGATGGAGCTCGCGGCACCGGCGTAAATGGACTTGCGCTCGTCCTCGACGGTCGTATGGGCCTTGGCGATGATCTCCTCGGCCTCCTTGTGAGCAGCCTCGATGATACGGGCGCGCTCGGACTCGGCGTCCTTACGGGCCTCGAGAACGATGTCGGCAGCCTGACGACGGGCGTCGGTGACGATCGAGTCGGACTCAGCGCGCTTGGCGATAGCCTCCTGCTTGGTCTTCTCGGCCTCGTCGAGGCTCTCCTCGATCTTCTTGCCGCGCTCCTCCATGGTTTTCATGATGCCCGGCAGGGCGACCTTGGCCAGCACGATCCAGATGATCAGGAAGGCGATAAGCGCCGGGATGAACTCCGCCATCTTAGGGATGAGGATGTCCGCACCGGCAGCGCCGTCCTCGGCGAACGCGGAAACCGGCATAAGCAGCGCGGCCGCGGACGCGGAGAGTGCGATCGCGCTCTTCTGGGATGAAAGATTCATACTTGACGCTCCGTGCTATTTAACGATCAGCGCGACAACGAAGCCGATCAGAGCCAGAGCCTCGCCGAAGGCGGAGCCCATGATGAAGACGGTGAACACGCGGCCCTGGACCTCAGGCTGACGGGCCATAGCACCCGTAGCACCCAGAGCAGACAGGCCGATAGCAAGACCAGCACCGATAACACCGAGACCGTAACCGATAACTCCCACGATTCCTCCTTTGTCGTGCGTGTCTTATTTCACGCAGGATAACCTTTTTATAACTGCCGGGCTCCATGGGTACGGGCACCGGCGGTTTAACGAATTGCCTTACCTTTAAGGCGCGAACGGAAGATTACTCCTCCTCCGCGACCTCCTCTGCCTCGGAGACATACACGGCGGTAAGGACCGTGAAGACGTAAGCCTGGATGGCGCCGACCACAAGCTCGATCGCATAGATCAGGATGAGGATGGCAAGCCAGGCCAGCGAAGGCAGGGCGCCGACGGCGTGGGCCGCGGAAACCTGCTGAAGCAGCGGCTGCATGAACATGCTCGCCATGATGGCGAACGAGCCCATGACCACGTGTCCTGCGAACATGTTGCAGAACAGACGGACGGCGAGCGTGATGAGGCGCAGGAAGGTCGAGAAAAGCTCGACGACCCACACGAGCACGTTCATCGGGAAGCTCACGCCCTGCGGGGCGAGGCTCTTGATGTAGCCGATCACGCCGTGAGCCTTGCATCCGTAGTAGATGAAGTACACGAAGGCGAAAATGGCGAGTGCGGCGGTGGAGCCGATTGCGCCGGTGCCGGGCTTCATTCCCGGGATCAGGCCGATCATGTTATTGATCAGGATGAACAGGAAAAGCGAGCACAGGAACGGGAAGTGCTTCTTCCAGTTCTCACCCACGACACCCTTGCCGATATCGTTCTCGACGTACTCGATGATGTACTCGAAACCGTTGACGAAGAAGCCCTTGGGAACCAGGGTCTGCTTCTTCTTGAACACGGCCAGGACGATCAGGAGCACGATCGTGGAGACGATCAGCCAAAACGAGTACTGCGTGATGCCGCAGCTCAGATCGCCCACGACAGGGGTGGAGCTGAACTCGCTGACCAGATGATTAATCTCATCAGGCAGCTTTTCAAAAATTTCCACGACTTACCTTTCGACCTCATGAGGATCTCGCAGCGCCTTGGCGACGCGAACCGCGCAGGCGGCCATAAAGGCCACGAAGCCGATCGCCTCGCCCAGGAGGAACATGCGAAATGCCTCTCCGAACAACACAAACACAACCAAGGTAAAGACAAGCAACGCGATTGCCGAGACCGCGAGACTCACCATACCCTTGAGCATGTCCGCATTCTGCTTATCGTCAAGAACCGGCTTGAGCGTAAAGACAAAGGGAAGGAAGGCAATCGCGCCCGCGATGGCACCTGCAACGATAGCGAGCAGATCGGCTATCTGAAACACTGGCGTCCTCACTTTCCTTTTTAACGCCTTACAGAACAGTTCCCGCCAAACATTGGTGACTATTGTACGAGCCAATCGCTAAAGTACAACCGAAAAAGCATCGGTTAATACGCACCTGTTCGTTTTCTTAAGACCTTCTTTATGCCGCAGGTACGGTAATACGTTTTTCTCGAACCCTGCAGGGCAAAACGTCCGTTAACAGGAGTGCGCGTGGTCGTCTTTTGCTCGCCCGCGCGCACCATTTCTTCGTATTTTCGACGTTAGCCGGTATGGCCCAGAGATTACAGCGTGCCGTAGATGCGGTCGCCGGCGTCGCCCAGGCCGGGAACGATGTAGGCAGCTTCGTTGAGATGGTCGTCGATGGCGCAGGTATAGATATGCACATCGGGGTCCTTCTCAGTCAGCGACTTGAGGCCCTCGGGGGCCGCGACGATGCACAGCATGCGGATGTCCTTGACACCGCGCTCGCGCAGGTAGCTGATGGCCATCTCGGCCGAACCGCCCGTGGCGAGCATGGGGTCGACGACCAGGCAGATGCGCTGGTCGATATCCTTGGGCATCTTGCAGTAATACTCGTGCGGCTCGTGGGTGACCTCGTCGCGCTCCATGCCGATGTGGCCCACGCGAGCGGAGGGCACCAGGTCGAGGATGCCGTCGACCATGCCAAGGCCCGCACGCAGGATGGGCACGATGGCGAGTTTCTTGCCGGCGAGCTGCTTAAACGTTGCGGTGGTGATAGGGGTCTCGACTTCGACGTCTTCCATGGGCAGGTCGCGCATGGCCTCGTAGCCGTCAAAAAGCGCGAGTTCGCGCACGAGCTGGCGGAACTGGTTGGTGCCGGTGTTTTTGTCGCGCAGGATCGACAGCTTGTGCTGGACGAGCGGGTGATCGACAAGCGTCACACGGGACGTATCGTAGGTGACGGTCATGGGTTGATTGCCCCTTTCGTTGCGGCCGCAAAACGGCCTTGCTGACAAGGCGCACAGCAATGTTGCCGCCGCACGCCATGCATAAGTTTAGCGGTTTGTTGTATCGAGCAGCCCATCGCAGCCCTACTGTGCGGTACTGAGCGAGCGCTTGACTGCATCACGCCAGCCCGCAAGGTTTTGCTCGCGACGCTCGGCGGACATATAGGGAAGGAAGGTCCTAACGATCTGGGCATTTTGCTCCAGCTCTTCAAGGTCTTCCCAATAGCCGACAGCAAGACCCGCCAAGTACGCGGCACCGATTGCCGTGGTCTCCACCGTCTCGCATTGCAGCACGGGGATATCCAGCAGGTCAGCCTGGAATTGCATGATGAACTCGTTGCGCGAGGCACCGCCATCGACAGACAGGCGCTCAATCGAAAGCCCCACGTCCTGCTCCATGGCGCGCAGCACGTCGTAGCTCTGATATGCCATGGATTCGCAGGCGGCACGTACGATGGTCGCACGGCTCGAGGCGCCGGTCAGACCGCACACGATACCGCGGGCATGCGGGTCCCACCAGGGAGCACCCAAACCCGCAAAGGCGGGAACGAAGTAGCAGCCCTCGTTGTCGCTAATCGAAGCGGCGAGTTGTGCCGACTCGCTCACGCTCGAGATGATGCCCATGTTGTTGCGCAGCCAGTTCATGGTTGAGCCGGCGGCAAAAATAGAGCCCTCGAGCGCATAGCTGATCTTGCCGTCCGCGGCGATACCGATCGTGGAGACCAGACCGTTCTTGGATTCGACGACCTCGTCGCCGGTGTTCATGAGCATAAAGCAACCCGTGCCATAGGTGTTTTTGGTCTGGCCGGGATGGAAGCAGCAGTGGCCGAACAGCGACGCCTGCTGATCGCCCGCCACGCCCATGATGGGCGGCATGTTGGTCATGATGTCGCTCGCGACGCGGCCGTAGTCGCCCGAGCTCCAACGAACCTCGGGCATCATGGAACGTGGAACGTCAAAGAGCGCCAGCAGGTCGTCGTCCCAATCGAGCGTATGGATATTAAAGAGCGCCGTGCGGCTGGCATTGGTGTAGTCGGTGGCAAAGACCTGACTGCCGGTGAGGTTGTAGATGAGCCAGGTGTCGATGGTGCCGAACATGAGGTCGCCCGCCGCCGCGCTCTCACGCGCACCGTCGACGTTGTCGAGGATCCACTGCACCTTGGAAGCCGAGAAATACGGATCGAGCGTGAGTCCCGTGCGGGAGCGCACCAGCTCTTCTGCGCCCCGCTCGACCAGCTCGTCGATCAGAGGTGCGGTGCGACGGCATTGCCACACGATGGCGTTATAGATGGGTTGGCCGCTTATGCGGTCCCACACCACCGTGGTCTCGCGCTGGTTGGAGATACCGATGGCGGCGATGCGGTCAGAATGGATGCCGCTCTTAAACTGGACCTCCATCATCACGCCGATCTGGCTGGCAAGCACCTCCATGGGGTCTTGCTCTATCCAACCGGGACGCGGGAAGCTGGTTTTGACGCTACGACGTGCCTGCGCGACGATGCAGCCGTACTCGTCGACGATGGTCGCAAGTACCGAGGTGGTGCCGCAGTCGAGCGCCATGATGTAGGAACCGCCAAAGTTAAACGAGGCATCTTCCATGCCCAGGCTGCCCAGATTCAACGACATCGCTTACACCTTTCTATTGCATCGGGTCGGACAGGACCCGTTCGATCTCTGATGCGGGAAGTGCGCCTTGGCGCAGGATCTGGAGCCCGCCGTGCTGGAACGACACGATGGTCGAGGCGTCGCGACACGGGGTCTCGCCGGCGTCGACGGCAACATCGACCCCCTCCAGGATGCGACCTTCGACGGCGGCAAAGCTTGCCGGCGAGGGCGCGCCGTGTGTGTTGGCGCTCGTGCAGGCAAGGGGACTGCCGCAGGCGCGGATGAGCGCTTGGACCACGGGAGAGGCCGAAGCGCGCAGGGCCACGGTGTCGTCGGCAGCACGCATAAAGGTCGGCACGCAGGGAGCCGCCTTGACCACGATAGTCAGGGCTCCCGGCCAGCATCGTCGCGCAAGTACGCGGGCATCTTCCGGGATATCCACGCCATAGCGGTCGAGCGCCTCGACGCCATCGACCAGCCAGGCGACCGTTTGGGTGAGCTTGCGCTGCTTGAGGGTAAAGATGCGGCGGTAGCCAGTACCAAGCGCAGGGACCGCGGCGCCGTTAACGGTGGCATGCGGATCGCGCGGCCACAACAAGGATTCGCTTGTATCTTGGGGGACGGCATCGGAGAAGGCGTTGACTGCCACGGCGACACCGTAGACGGTCTCGGTCGGGATCAA